>DASZKQ010000168.1:0-3393 GCA_035552835.1 Mycobacterium sp.
GTGAACCACAGAACCGCGCCCATGAACAGCCGCTTAGTACCGAATCGATCAGATGCCCAACCGGCCAGCGGGATCACGGTCGCGAGCGCGAGGGTATAACCGGTCATGGTCCAGGCGACGACGGCCTGAGTGGATCCGAACTCCGCGATGAACGTACGTTGTGCCACGCTGACGACCGTGGCGTCCAGGATGGCCATCACCGAGGCGAGGATGCAGACACCGGCGATGCGAAGCAGGCGGGCATCAAGTTTGTCGGGGTAATCGGGTAAGTGGTGAGCTACTGGCTGGATCGGCGCGGTCGACAGCAGCGCCCCGTTAACAGCGGTTCCCGCACCGGGCTGCACTGGTTCAGGGGAGTGCGGGCTGTCCGCGCGATACGCCATCAGATCAGCCTAACGAGTAACTAGCTTAGCTAGCTTAGCTAACCAACATACTTTGCGCTGGGTGCGATAGGGGTAGCCTGCCGGTATGACTGTGACCGAGATCGCTTTGACCACACTCGATGGCCGTCCGACGGCACTGGCCGACTACAGCGACCACGCGGTCTTGGTGGTCAACGTGGCGTCCAAGTGTGGCCTGACACCGCAATACGCCGCACTGGAACAACTTGCGAAAGACTACGGTGACCGCGGGCTCACGGTCCTTGGGGTCCCGTGCAACCAATTCATGGGCCAAGAACCCGGCACCGCCGAAGAAATCCAGACCTTTTGTTCCACCACTTACGGTGTGACGTTCCCGCTGTTAGCCAAAACCGAGGTCAATGGACCTGGCCGGCACCCGCTTTACGAGGAACTGACGAAGACGCCCGACGCCGTCGGCGAGGCCGGTGACGTGCAGTGGAACTTCGAGAAGTTTCTGATCGCTCCCGGTGGCAAGGTAGTCAACCGATTTCGTCCACGGACGGTGCCCGACGCGCCGGAGGTTATCGCCGCGATCGAGGCTGTGCTGCCGAATTAGCTGGTCGCAGGGCCGGATCGACGTTTTCTGTCCGTGTGTATGTCACCATTTGGACACCTGGCATCGTCAAAATTGTGATGTGTCTGGGAAGTTGATCGTTTCGGTCTCCGGGATCTGTGAACGGACGTTGGACGATGTCGCGGAGTTCTGCGCACAGATGGACGCCCGAGCGGTGCCGGTCTCGTTACTGGTGGCCCCGCGGCTCAAGGGCGGCTACCGGCTCGACCGTGACCCGCACACCGTCGAGTGGCTGGCCAGCCGGCGCGCCGCCGGTGACGCAATCCTGTTGAACGGCTATGACCAGGCCGCCACCAAGAAACGGCGTGGCGAGTTCGCAGCGCTGCCCGCCCATGAGGCCAACCTGCGAATTATGGCCGCCGACCGAGTGCTCGAGCACCTCGGGCTGCGCACCCGGCTGTTCGCGCCACCGGGTTGGACAGCGTCGCCGGGCACGGTTAAGGCGCTGCCACACAATGGTTTTCGACTTCTGGCTGATCTGCACGGGATCACTGATTTGGTCCGGCAGACAACCATGCGGGCACGGGTGTTAGGCATCGGAGAAGGTTTCCTGGCCGAGCCGTGGTGGTGCCGGATGTTGGTGCTCTCCGCTGAGCGCGTGGGCCGCCGGGACGGCATCGTCCGCGTCGCGGTCGCGGCCCATCACCTGCGCAAACCCGGGCCGCTGCAAGCGATGCTCGACGCGGTGGACCTGGCATTGCTGCAGGCTTGTGCGCCTACCGTGTATCAGTGGCGGGCCGATCAGACGGTTCGCGACGCAGCCTGACGGCTCGAGTCGCTACTGTGTAGCGCCATGAGCGATACCGCAGCCGGGTCGGCGGGGCCCGGCGCTGATGTCATCATCGTCGGGGCGGGCCTGGCCGGCCTGGTGGCAGCGTGCGAGGTGGTGGACCGCGGGATGCGGGTGCTGATTCTCGATCAGGAGAACAGCGCCAACCTCGGCGGGCAGGCCTTCTGGTCGTTCGGGGGATTGTTCTTCGTCGACAGCCCCGAGCAGCGCCGCCTGGGCGTCCACGACAGTCACGAACTCGCTCTACAGGATTGGCTCGGCACCGCGGCCTTCGACCGACAAGAAGACTATTGGCCGCGGCAATGGGCGCATGCCTACGTCGATTTTGCCGCCGGAGAGAAACGGAGCTGGCTGCGCGCCAGGGGCTTGCAGATTTTCCCGCTGGTGGGGTGGGCCGAACGCGGCGGCTACGACGCGCAGGGGCACGGCAACTCGGTGCCCCGCTTTCACATCACCTGGGGAACCGGGCCGGCTCTGGTGGAAATGTTCGCGCGGCGCTTGCGGGGCCAGCCGAAGGTGCGTTTCGCGCACCGCCACCAGGTGGACGGGCTGATCATCGAGGGTGACGCGGTGACCGGGGTTCGGGGCACCGTCCTGGAACCCTCATCGGAACCGCGCGGTGTTCCGTCGTCACGAAAGGCTGTTGCGCAGTTCGAGTTTCATGCTCCAGCGGTGATAGTTACCAGCGGCGGCATCGGCGGCAATCACGATATGGTGCGGGCCAATTGGCCGAAGCGGATGGGCCGGGTGCCCGAGCAACTACTCAGTGGCGTGCCCGCCCATGTCGACGGCCGGATGATCGCGATCACCGAGGCGGCTGGCGCCCGCGTGATCAACCGCGACCGGATGTGGCATTACACCGAGGGCATCACAAACTACGACCCGATCTGGCCGCTGCACGGCATCCGGATCATCCCAGGACCGTCGTCGCTGTGGTTGGACGCCAAGGGCAAGCGGCTGCCGGTGCCGCTGTATCCGGGGTTCGACACGCTCGGCACGCTGGAGTACATCGCAAAGTCGGGCTCCGACTACACCTGGTTTGTGTTGAACGCCAAGGTCATCGAGAAGGAATTTGCGTTGTCCGGTCAGGAACAAAACCCCGACCTGACCGGGCGCAGCGTCCGCCAGCTGCTGTCGTCGCGGGCACGGTCGGGCCCGCCGGGCCCGGTACAGGCCTTCGTCGATCGGGGCGTCGACTTCGTCAGCGCAAACTCATTGCACGAGTTGGTAACTGCGATGAATAAACTGCCCGACGTGCTGCCGCTGGACTACGCGACGGTGGCCGAAGAGGTCACCGCGCGCGATCGTGAGGTGGCCAACCGTTTCACCAAGGACAGCCAGATCACCGCGATCCGTGCTGCCCGTGGTTATCTGGGTGATCGCCTGGGCCGAGTGGTCGCTCCGCACCGCTTGGCGGATCCCAAGGCCGGACCGTTGATCGCGGTCAAGTTGCACATCCTGACCCGAAAGACGTTGGGCGGGATAGAGACCGACTTGGACTCACGGGTGCTCAAGGCCGACGGGACCCCGCTCGACGGGCTTTACGCGGCCGGCGAGGTAGCCGGTTTCGGCGGCGGTGGTGTACACGGTTACCGAGCCCTGGAGGGAACGTTCCTGGGCGGGTGCAT
>DASZKQ010000169.1:0-3103 GCA_035552835.1 Mycobacterium sp.
AAGCGCGAACCCAAAGTTGTTGTCCTCGGTGGCGGTTCCTGGGGAACCACAGTGGCGTCAATCTGTGCCCGCCGCGGACCAACGCTGCAGTGGGTGCGCTCCGAGGCAACCGCCAACGACATCAACGACAAGCACCGCAACCACCGCTACCTCGGCAATGACGTCATCCTGAGCGACACGCTGCGCGCCACCACCGACTTCGCCGAGGCCGCCAACTGCGCGGACGTCGTCGTCATGGGCGTGCCGTCGCATGGTTTCCGCGGCGTACTCACCGAGCTGACCAAAGAACTGCGGCCGTGGGTGCCGGTGGTGTCGCTGGTCAAGGGTCTCGAGCAGGGGACCAACATGCGGATGTCGCAGATCGTCGAGGAGGTACTGCCCGGGCACCCGGCAGGCATCCTGGCCGGTCCGAACATCGCCCGCGAGGTGGCCGAAGGGTATGCCGCGGCGGCGGTGCTGGCAATGCCCGACCAGCATTTGGCCACGCGGCTGGCAGCGTTGTTCCGCACCCGGCGCTTCCGCGTGTACACCACCGACGACGTCGTCGGTGCGGAGATGGCCGGAGCGCTGAAGAACGTCCTCGCGATCGCGGTCGGTATGGGTTACTCGCTGGGCATTGGGGAAAACACCCGCGCGCTGGTCATCGCCCGCGCATTGCGCGAGATGACGAAGCTCGGCGTGGCCGTGGGTGGCCACCCCGACACCTTCCCCGGACTGGCCGGCCTGGGCGATCTGATCGTCACCTGCACCAGCCAGCGCAGCCGCAACCGCCACGTCGGCGAGCAACTCGGCGCCGGCAAACCCATCGACGAGATCATTTCGTCGATGAACCAAGTCGCGGAGGGCGTCAAGGCCGCCAGCGTGATCATGGAGTTCGCCGACAAGTACGGGTTGAACATGCCACTGGCCCGCGAAGTCGATGCGGTGATTAACCACGGCGCGACCGTCGACGACGCCTACCGCGGCTTGGCGGCAGAGACACCCGGACACGAGGTACACGGCGCGGGCTTCTGAGCACACCAGCCACATCCGCACCGGTAGCGCGGGGTGCACCTTGTTTCGGGAACGATGCCGTAGGCGATATCAGAGGTCGAAAAGACCGGTTGGCGGCCGATCAGCCAGTTTTTGCACCGCCCACTGATTCAGCGAGACGTTCTGTTCGGCGGCCTCGACGGCAAGGCGCGCATGCAGCGTGGGCGACGTCCTGACGACAAACTTGCCGCTGTATTTCCGTTCGGTTAGCGGGGCCGCCGGCTCTTCGTCGAGCGCCCTGCACTCGGCGATGTACTCGTCGGCCGCTTGCTCGACGTCTGCAATCGCTTGCTGCATGGTCGGTGCCCACCGCGACAGCCAAGACAATTCAATGCATCGGCCGACGTATTCGCCGTGCTCAGCAGACCACTCCGCGCGGTACGTGTAGCGATTCACCCTGGCGTGATATCGCATGCGGCGTCGAATCGGAAAGTCACCGCATGGTCGGGCTGGGGAATTACCGTCCAGCCATTTCCTCGAGCCGGCGGATCCGGTCAGCGATCGGCGGGTGCGTGGAGAACAGCGACCCGATCCGTTCGCCGTTGCGGAACGGGTTGGCGATCATCAGGTGCGCCTGGGCAGCCAGCTGCGGCTCAGGGGGCAGCGGCGCGGCCTGTACACCACCAGAGATCTTGCGCAGCGCAGAGGCCAACGCCAACGGGTCGCCGGTCAGCATCGCACCCGACTCGTCGGCCTGGTACTCCCGCGATCGCGAAACAGCCATCCGCACCACCGTCGCCGCGATCGGACCGAGCAGCGAAACCAGAAGCAGCGCAAATGGATTGGCGCCATCGCGGTTGTTGCCGCCGAACATGCCGGCGAACATCGCCATGTTGGCCAATGCGGTGATCACCGACGCCAGCGCGCCGGCCACACACGAGATCAGGATGTCGCGGTTGTAGACGTGCGAAAGCTCATGACCCAGCACCGCACGTAGTTCACGCTCGTTGAGGATGTCCAGAATCCCGGTGGTGCAGCACACCGCGGCGTTGCGCGGGTTGCGCCCGGTGGCGAACGCGTTGGGCGCGGCGGTGTCGCTGACGTAGAGCCGCGGCATCGGCTGGTGGGCTGCGGTGGCCAGCTCACGCACGATCCGATAGATCACCGGCTCCTGCACCTCCGACACCGGCTGTGCATGCATCGCCCGCAGCGCAAGCTTGTCGCTATTGAAGTACGTGTAGACGTTCATGCCCACGGCGAACAGCACAGCGATCCACAGCGCCGTTCTGCCGAACAGCCCGCCGACGAACACGATCAGCGCCGACATGCCTACCAGCAGCGCGAACGTCTTGGCCATGTTGTGATGCGGATGCCAGGTCATCAACTTCCTCCTCCGCATACCTGAGACACGTTCATTAAACGCCCATGATGGGCCACGGAGTTCCCGAACTTAACCGTGTCGACTGATGGTGAAATCAGCCACCGTGGCCAGCGCCTGCCGACCAAGGCCCTCGGGCAGCCCGGCCAACTCCTCACGCGCCTGCGCCGCGTATCGCGCCACGGTGTCCTTGGCCTTGGCCATGCCTGCCGATGCCCGCAGCAGCGTCAACGCCTCGGCCACCCGCGCATCGTCGTCGATCGGCCCGACCAGCAGTTCACGCAGCCGGTCCGCCTCGGGTCCGCTGTCGTGCACCGCGTAGAGCACCGGCAACGTGTGGACGCCTTCACGCAGGTCGGTGCCGGGCAGCTTGCCGGACTCGTCGGGGTCGCTGTCGATGTCGATAATGTCGTCGGAGATCTGAAACGCCGTGCCAACGATGCCGCCCAGTCGGCTCAACCGCTGGATCTGGTCCTCGTCGGCACCGGAGAACATCGCGCCGAACTGGCCTGCCGCCCCGATCAGACAGGCCGTCTTCTCATGCACCACCTTCAGGTAGTGCTCAATCGGATCCGCACCGCCCGCCGCGCCCCGGGTCTCGCGCATCTGGCCGGTCACCAGCTGGGCGAACGTCTCGGCGATGATCCGCACCGCATTAGGACCCAGCCGTGATACCAGCCGCGAGGCCGTCGCGAACAGGTAGTCACCGGCCAGGATCGCGACGTTGTTGCCCCACCGCACGTTGGCGCTGGG
>DASZKQ010000170.1:0-4972 GCA_035552835.1 Mycobacterium sp.
GACGGCCTCGCCAGCAACGCCAGGTGTCGCGCCCCTGGCCACCAGCTGCCAATACCGGCGCCGCACCGAATTCAAGGGATTAGGACGACCACGCATCAACACTCCTAACGCGAAGTGTTGCAATCACCCCTTGAACTCAAGCACAGAACGCGTGCAACAATCCCACACTCGAGCGAAGGAAGTCGATCGATCAGGGCTGGTCCCGTACGCCCAACGCGCCGTTGAGATATTGGGCGCGGCATGCCCGACGCGCCAGCTTGCCGCTGGTGGTTCGCGGGATGACGCCGGCCGCCACCAGCAGCACATCGGACAACGGCAGGCCATGCCGGCGCGATACTGCCGCCCGGATTGCATCGATCACCGGTTGCAGATCAGCCCGTCCCGCGCCCACCGCCCGTTCGGCAACGATGACCAGACGCTCGCCGGCCGCATCGGCGGGCGCTCCCGGCACCTGGTTCGCCGGCACCGAGAACGCCGCGACGTAACCCGACCGCACTGCCGACGACGCCTCGGCGGTGGTGGCCTCGATATCCTGCGGATAGTGGTTGCGGCCATCGATGATAATCAGATCCTTGATACGCCCAGTGATGTAGAGCTCACCGTCGAGGTATACGCCGAGATCACCGGTCCGCAGCCAGGTGGCCTCGCTCGGCGCGCCGTCCGCATGGCTGCCTACCGGCAGTCGGCACTGCAGCTTGTTGCCGAACACCCGCTCGGTTTCCTCGGGGCGTGCCCAGTAGCCACGGCCGATATTGTCGCCATGCAACCAGATCTCGCCGACCTCCCCGTCGGGTAGTTCCGCCTCGGTGTCGGGGTTGACGATGACGCCCCACTGGCTGCGGGCGATCCGGCCGCAGGAAACCTGCGCGATGGCGTTGGCCGCGTCCGGCGAGACCCGAACCGCACACCCGACGCCCAACTGGTCGCGGTCCAGGTAGATAAGGGTTGCCCCAGCGGCGGGGTCGATCGTCGAGACAAAGAGGGTCGCCTCGGCCATGCCGTAAGACGGCTTGACCGCCGTGCTTGGCAGCCCGTACGGGGCGAACGCCGCGTTGAACTTCGCGATCGAGTAGATGCTGACCGGTTCGGAGCCGTTGATCAGCGACACCACATTGCTCAGGTCGAGGTCCTCGCCGGCATCGGGGAGCCCGCGCTCAACGGCCAGGTCGAACGCGAAATTCGGAGCCGCCGCGAATGTGCGGCCATGCTGAGACTCCGCTGCCAGCTGGCGAATCCACCGCTGCGGCCTTCGGACGAACGCGATCGGCGACATGAGCGTGACCTGGGTGCCGAATACCGCCACGCACACGATCATCAGCAGGCCCATGTCGTGGTAGAGCGGCAACCAGCTGACGCTGCGGATGTCCCAGTCCATGCCGGTCGAGATCACCATCTGCAGCACGTTGGTGCCGATCGCCCGGTGGGTGATCTCCACACCAACCGGCGCCCGCGTCGACCCCGAGGTGTACTGCAAATACGCAATGTGGTCGGTATCGAGATGAACCGGGGCGAACGTGGCGCCCACCGAGTCGGGGACTTCATCGATCGCGATCACCCGCGGTCTGCGGCTGCGCGGTAGCGACCGAACGAACTCCTGAACCGCCGCACCCGCGGCAGCGGTGGTCAGTATCACCGCGGGCTGGGCATCGGCGAGCACCGTGTTGAGGCGCTCCGCATGCCCAGGCAACTCCGGCGCGAACAATGGCACTGCGAGGTCGCCGGCCTTGATCGCAGCGAAGAAACCGACGATGTAGTCGATGCCCTGCGGAGCCAGTATGGCCACCCGATCACCCCGGGAGGTCACCTGCTGCAGGCGCGCACCGATCGCCCGCAACCTGGTGCCCAGCTCGGCCCAGGTCAAGTTGATGGCCTTACCGTCGGCATCCTGGGTGAAGTCGAGGTAGCGGTAAGCGATGGCATCGCCGATGTCGGCTATGTGGCGGTCCAGAAATGTCACCAGGTTGACGCCTTCTGGCAGGACGATGCCGCCATCCGCATCGAGGTAGTCGGTCAACTCCAGCCGGTCTCCGCGACCGTCACCTCCGTTCCCCGATGCACTTGTCATGCGGAGAGTCTAAGAGACGGAGGTGTGTTCTACTGTCGGTGACCCGCGGTGAACATCCGAGTGCTTAGGCCTCGGCGAAGTTGCGGGTGATCGCCGGGTCGACCGAGATGCCCGGTCCGGTGGTCGTCGACACCGTAATCTTCTTCAGGTAGCGGCCTTTCGACGACGACGGCTTGTGCCGCAGCACCTCGTCGAGCGCCGCGCCGTAGTTCTCCGCGAGCTGCTTCTCGTCGAACGACGCCTTGCCGATGACGAAGTGCAGGTTGGCCTGTTTGTCGATCCGGAAGTTGATCTTGCCACCCTTGATGTCGGACACGGCCTTGGCGATGTCCGGGGTGACGGTGCCGGTCTTGGGGTTGGGCATCAGGCCACGCGGTCCGAGAATCCGCGCGATCCGGCCGACCTTGGCCATCTGGTCGGGCGTGGCGATCGCCGCGTCGAAGTCCAAGAACCCGCCTTGGATCTTCTCGATCAGGTCGTCGCTACCGACCACGTCGGCGCCGGCCGCGGTGGCCTCATCGGCCTTGTCCCCCACCGCGAACACCGCCACCCGTGCGGTCTTACCGGTGCCGTGCGGCAGGTTGACCGTGCCGCGGACCATCTGGTCGGCTTTGCGCGGGTCGACACCGAGCCGGATGGCCACCTCGACGGTCGAGTCCTGCTTGGTTGACGACGTCTCCTTGGCCAGCTTGGCCGCTTGCAGCGGCGTGTAAAGGTTGGCGTGGTCCACCTTCTCGGCGGCGGCGCGATATGCCTTGCTGTTCTTGCTCATTGGTTATCCAATCTGGTGTTGGGTTGTGGTTGAAAAGCGGGCCGGAGCTGGCCCTCCCACTCTGTTCAATTGTCGGACTCTCCCCCGCAAGCGGGAGGTGCCGCCACCGCGGGCCATGACAGCCCGCATCGTCGTCCTCCGGTCGAGACCTACTCGACCGTGATGCCCATCGACCGGGCGGTGCCGGCGATGATTTTCGCGCCGGCCTCGATGTCGTTGGCGTTGAGGTCGGCCTTCTTGGTCTCGGCGATTTCGCGGACCTGATCCCAAGTCACCTTGGCGACCTTAGTGACATGCGGCTCGGCCGAACCCTTGCCCACGCCTGCGGCTTTCAGCAGCAGCTTGGCCGCCGGCGGGGTCTTGAGGGCAAACGTGAAGCTGCGGTCCTCGTAGACGGTGATCTCGACCGGGATGACGTTGCCGCGCTGGTTTTCCGTCGCGGCGTTGTACGCCTTGCAGAACTCCATGATGTTGACGCCGTGCTGGCCGAGCGCCGGACCGACCGGCGGCGCGGGATTGGCCTGCCCGGCTTCGATCTGCAGCTTGATCAGCCCGACGACTTTCTTTTTCGGGGCCATGAGGTGTGGGTCCTTTCCTAATTGCTCGGCTCCTCCTCAGGCCACTGCGTGGCCTGCATCGTCGCCGAGCGTCCTAAATCTTGGAGACCTGGGTGAAGCCCAGTTCCACAGGTGTTTCGCGGCCGAAGATGGACACCAGCACCTTGAGTTTCTGTTGTTCGGCATTGACCTCGTTGATCGTGGCCGGCAGCGTGGCAAACGGCCCGTCCATGACGGTTACCGACTCGCCCACGGCGTAGTCGACCTCGACAACCGGACGCTCCAGCCCAACCTCAGCGGCTGCTGTGCTGGCCGCGCCCTTGGCGGGCTTCTTGGCCGCGCCCTGCGGCAGCAGGAACTTCACCACGTCATCCAGCGAGAGCGCCGACGGCCGCGAGGTCGCACCAACGAACCCGGTCACGCCCGGGGTGTTGCGCACCGCCGACCAGGAGTCGTCGGTCAGATCCATGCGGACCAGGATGTAGCCGGGCAGCACCTTGCGGTTGACCTGCTTGCGCTGGCCGTTCTTGATCTCGGTGACCTCTTCGGTGGGCACTTCCACCTGGAAGATGTAGTCGCCGACGTCCAGGTTCTGCACGCGGGTCTCGAGGTTGGCTTTGACCTTGTTCTCGTATCCGGCGTAGGAGTGGATGACGTACCAGTCGCCTGGTTTGGCGCGCAGGTCAGCTTTCAGCGCGGCGGCCGGGTCGACCTCTTCGGGCTCATCGGCCTGCGCCGGCTCTTCGGCTGCAGTGGGTTCCTCGGCCGCAACCTCATCCACGGACACAGCAGCGTCGTCGGCAGCCGCCTGCGGGTCGGCTTCAGCCTCGGCCGTAACCTCTTCTAACGCCGCTGCGATGTCGACCGCGTTACCCGCGGGCAGATCGCCGTCGGAGGTCGTCACGGTTACTCAGTCCTTCCTATACATCAGCACATCAGCTTTTGGGACTCGGCCTCAGCCGAACACCATCAGCACCAGCTTCGCCAGCCCCAGGTCCACCACGCCGATCAGCGCCACCATGAACACCAGGAACGCCAGCACCACCGAGGTGTAGGTGCCCATCTGTTTGCGGTTGGGCCAAATGACCTTGCGCAGCTCGGCAACGACCTGCTTGAGGTAGTTGTAGACGTAGACGATCGGGTTGGTCGACTGCCCACGTGGTTTGCGGGCCTTCTTGGCCTTCTTGGGCTTCTTGCCCGCCTCGTCCTCTGCGGCGCTCTCAGTGAGCTCGACCGCACCGGATAAGTTTTCGTCGTCGGTGTCGTCGCCATCGGCTCGCTGGCGGGATCGCTTGCCGGTGGGGCGCTGCGGCCGCGTCACCACTGCCGTGCGTCCGCCGTGCTGATCCTCAGCTCCGCCGTCGGCTGCGGCGTCGGCATCGTCGTGCTCGTCGCTCACCGCATGCTCCTTCGTTCAACCTCGCGTTTTGTGGTCACCCTCCAGTGTCCACCTTGGCACGTATTCAGCAGGGGCGACAGGACTTGAACCTGCAACCTGCGGTTTTGGAGACCGCTGCTCTGCCAGTTGAGCTACGCCCCTTCGCCGGTTGGCAGGCCAACCTGCTGGTGCCGGGGCCT
>DASZKQ010000171.1:0-2538 GCA_035552835.1 Mycobacterium sp.
GCGATCCGTTGTTTGGTTTGGACCCGATATACCAGTCCATCGTGGATCCCGTTGCCCGCCAACGGTTGATCGCGACCTATGACCATGATCTGACTAAGCCCGAGTTTGCGACCGGCTACCGGTGGGACATCGTGGTGGCCGGCGGTCGACGAACCTGGACCGAGCCAAACGGTGACCATGGCTGAATTAGCCTGCACCCCAGGGCAAACAGTCGGGCCATTTTTTCACTGCGCATTGCCGTACGCCAGCGACAACCAGCTGGTCGGCGATGCGCAACCCGGCGCCATCCGGTTGCACGGGACGGTTTACGACGGTGCCGATGAGGCCGTGCCCGACGCCCTGGTCGAGTTGTGGCAGCGCGGAGCCGATGGCCGCATCGTCCGACGGGAGTGCTCGCTGCGGCGCGGGGGAGAGACGTTTACCGGCTGGGGCCGATGCGCAACCGACGCCGCCGGTCACTACAGCTTCACTACGTTGGCACCCGGCGCGCCGGCCGGACGACCGGCGTTCTTCGCGATCACCGTCTTTGCGCGTGGACTGCTGAACCGGGTTTTCACCCGCGCCTACCTGCCGGATGCCGACCTGGACGCTGATCGGCTGTTGAGCGTCCTGGACGGCACCCGACGACAAACCCTGATCTGCGCGGCCGAGAAGGGCGGATACCGCTTCGATATTCACCTTCAGGGCCGTTGCGAGACCGTGTTTCTGGCCTACCGCGGGGATTCGCGATGACCAACCTGTTGTGGCCGGGAGATGAGCGCGCCGGAACGTTGATGTCCGACGCAACGCTGCTGGCGTCGATGGTCGCGGTGGAATCGGCCTGGCTGGATGCACTGGTCGCTGCCCGTCTGGCGCCGGATCCCTGCAGCGGCGCTGACCTTTCCGGCCTGGTGAGCGCCGGCGACTGCGAGTCACTCGCGGCCAAATCGGAGGATGGCGGCAACCCCGTGATCGGGTTGGTAGCACTGCTTCGTGACCGGGCGAGCGCGGAGGTCGGTCGGTGGATTCACCGCGGCCTTACCAGCCAGGACGTGATCGACACCGGCTTGATGCTGGCCACTCGTGGCGTCGTCGATGAGTTGAAGTCACAACTGGCCGAACAGATTTCAGTCCTATCAGCGCTTGCGGCGACTCACCGCGACACGCCGATGGTGGCTCGCACCTTGACCCAGCATGCGGTGCCGACAACGTTCGGGGTCAAGGCGGCGGTGTGGTGCAACGGCGTCGTCGACGCATACGAACACCTCGGTGCGCTCACCACCCCGATCCAGATCGGCGGCGCAGGCGGCACGCTAGCTGCCGCGACTGAGTTGGCTGCGCTGGCTGGTCACCCAAATCCCGGTGCAATCTCGGTGGAGCTGGTGCAAAACACCGCAGCGACTTTGGGTTTGGCTGTCCGGATGCCGTGGCATACCACCCGCGCACCGGTCACCGCGATCGGCGATGCGTTGATCGGATGCACCGACGCCTGGGGCCGCATCGCGTCGGACGTCGTGACACTGGCCCGGCCGGAGATCGCCGAACTGAGCGAGCCCGTATCCGGAGACCGCGGCGGATCATCGAGCATGCCGGAGAAGCGTAACCCGGTGCTGTCCATCCTGATTCGCCGCGGAGCGATTTCGGCGCCGTCGCTGGGCGCGACATTGCACACCGCCGCCGCGTTGGCCAACGACGAACGTCCCGACGGCTCATGGCATGCCGAATGGGAGACGCTACGCATTCTTGCCCGGCGAGCCGTTGTCGCCGGCTCCCAGTGCAGCGAACTCTTGGCCGGTTTGCGGGTCCATCCGGCGCAGATGGCCAGTAACCTCGGCGGCGTCGACGTACTCGGTGAGCAACGCGTTATCGCCGAGTTGGCCGGAAAAGCCCCGTCCGGCAACTATTTCGGTGCGGGCGACGCTCTGATCGACGAGAGCCTGGATCGTGCCAAGCGGATAGTCAAGGAACGCCCGTGAGTGTCCCGCGAATTCGCGGCTCGCATCTGGGCGGGTCACCGGATCTGCCGACGTTGGTGGTCGGACCGTCGTTGGGTACCTCCGTCGCAGCCCTGTGGTCTGGCGTGGCAGGACGTCTGGCGGGCATCTATCACGTCATCGGCTGGGACCTTCCCGGCCACGGCGCCAGCCCGCGGCCGAGGGACGCTTTCACCATCGACGACCTCGCAGCCAGTGTTATCAAAGTCGTGGAAGGCAAGGTCGGCCGACGGCCGTTCACGTATGCCGGTGTCTCGGTCGCCGGCGCCGTCGGACTTCAGCTGCTGCTCGGGCATCCCGAGCGCATCGTGTCGGCCGCGCTGATCTGCACGGCGGCGCGAATCGGCGACCCGGACGACTGGCAGTCCCGGGCCAAAGTCGTTCGCAGTGCCGGAACTGGCGAAGTCGTGGCACCGTCGATTCGCCGGTGGTTCGCCCCCGGATTCTTCGAGCGCGATCCCGCCGCAGCCCAGGCGCTGGTGGATACCCTGCGCCGGGCCGACGACGACGGCTACGCATGCACCTGTGAGGCGCTCGCCGAGTTCGACGCCCGTGATCGCCTCGG
>DASZKQ010000172.1:0-6723 GCA_035552835.1 Mycobacterium sp.
CAGCGGCGAGCCGGGTTGCAACAGGTGGTCCTGTCCGACCACCTCGTCGAGGCCGGCAGGACGCATTCGCACGGCCAACGGCGCAGCGGCCGAACCACTCTGCGCGCGTTCGGTCAAGCTGGTCGCGTCGGAGACGTCGAATAGACCGTCGGACACGGTTTCAGGCATACCACGCCGCCGCGACATGGGTTCGCAATGTCCGGCTCTCAGCGGGTCGGCCGAATACTTGCTAAGTTCGCGAAAGGCATACGGCACAACTCCACCACCACGAGGCAGGAGCGGCTATGAGCCAGCCCCCAGAGCACCCCGGCAACCCGCGCGATCCGTGGGGCGACAACCCCCATCCCGGCGACTATCCGCCGCCACCCGGCTACCGACCGCCCCCAGGACCGCCGCCCGGGTACGGGCCACCCCCTGGACCGCCACCCGGCTACCGACCGCCCCCAGGACCGCCGCCAGGCTATGGACCGCCGCCGGGGTACGGCCCGCCGCAACCGGGATATGGCGCGCCCCCACCGCCGCGCCCCGAGTATGGGCCGCCTCCTGGCTACGGACCGCCGCAGCCTGGCTACCCGCCGCTACCTGGTTATCCGCCGCCTCCCGGGCAGCCGTTCGACATCACTGATGCGTTCAGGTGGGCGTGGAACAAGTTCGCTCACAACGCGGTGCCGCTGATCGTTGCGATGTTGGTGTACAGCGTGATCGGGTTCGTCGTGTACGGGCTGGTGTTCGTGTTGATGGGCGGCGCCAACGCCAACACCACCGACGTCGAGGGCGGTTACGGCGCATCGTTCACGGGGGGCTTGGGTGCCGCCGGCACGCTCGTGCTATCGATCGTGTTGTTCGTGCTCGGCATATTTGTGCAGGCTGCGTTCCTGTCCGGTGCGCTCGACCTCGCCGACGGCCGGCCGGTGAGCATCGGTTCGTTCTTCAAGCCGCGCAACTTCGGCAATGTGGTCCTGGCCGGCGCACTGCTCAGCGTGATCAACGCGGCTTTGGATTTGCTGTCGCTGCTACCCAGCTTCATCTTCGCGTTATTGTCGTTCGTCGCGATCGTCGTCTTTGCCTTCTTCGCACTGTTCACGATCGCCTTCGCCACAGATCGCGGCCTGTCGCCGATCGATGCACTCAAGGCCAGCTTCGCCACTGTCCGATCCAATGTCGGCAGCACGCTGCTGTCTTTTGTGGTCCAGGTCCTGCTGCTGCTGGTCGGCGCTTTCGCCTGCGGCGTCGGCATCCTCGTGGGCGGTCCGCTGGCACTGCTGATCCAGGTCTACACCTACCGTCGGCTCGCCGGTGGTCCGATCGCGCCGTTGACCCCCTGAGCAATACGCGAAGCCTCACGCCTGGGTGACGAAGTCGATCAGCTCCTCCACCCTGCCGATCAGCGCTGCGTCGAGATCTGTCCAGTCGCGGACCCGGCCGCGGATGCGGCGCCAGGCCGCAGCGGTGTCAGCCAGGTCACCGTGCGGCCAGCCCAGCGCCTGACACACCCCGTGTTTCCAGTCGATTCCGCGCGGTATCACCGGCCATTCCGAGAGCCCCAACCGGGCCGGTTTGACCGCTTGCCAGATGTCGACGAACGGATGCCCCACCACCAACGTGTGGGCGCCGCCCGGGCCCCGGCGGACCGCTTCAGCCAGCCGCGCCTCCTTCGAACCGGGCACCAAATGGTCGACGAACACACCGAGCCGTCGGCCCGGCCCCGGCCGGAACTGCTCGACAACGCCGGCGAGATCGTCGACGCCACCGAGATACTCGACCACCACCCCCTCGATCCGCAGATCATCGCCCCACACCTGCTCGACGAGCTCAGCATCGTGGCGACCCTCGACATAGATCCGCGCAGCCCGGGCCGCTCGGGCGCGGGTTCCGGTTACCGCCACGGAGCCCGACGCCGTGCGGGTGACCGCGCTGGGCGCCGGCCGTCGGGGCGCGGTCAGGATCACCGGTTTGCCGTCGACGAGGTAGCCGGGACCTATCGGGAACGGCTTAGTGCGGCCATGCCGGTCCTCGAGCTCCATCCGGCCGTACTCGACGCGCACCACTTCGCCGACATAGCCGGTTTGCGCGTCCTCGACGACCATGCCGAGTCCTATCGGCACCTCGACCGACCGGACCTTCCGCGAGCTGTGCGGGTCGCGGGCCAGCACGTCCGAACCGTAACGATCATCCACCCGAGCGATCCTAGGAACCCGGACGTGCAAAACCCGGTTACGCCACTCGGCCGAAATTCGCTTGGCTACTTGCGATCACCACTGAAGGCGGTCAGCAAACGTCATTCTCGTAGCGTGCGCCCCTCCGCGTCGGTCACGTTGCCGGCGATAATGATGATTCCGTCGACCAACCCCCACAACGCGCCGATTCCGCAGGTCAGCACGGTTGCCACAATTTGGAGGACGCCGATTGTGGTGTAGCCGAGATAGAAGCGGCCAATGCCAAATCCCCCGAGGAAAACTTGCAGGAGTCCGGCCACCAGCTTGCTCTTGTCCGATATGGGCCGCCCGTACTGGTCCACACCGTAGCCCGGGCCGCCATATGGCGCGGGGACGGGAGGGGTCACTTGCCATTGCTGGCCATCCCGGAATAGGAGATGCAATCATGGCATCGGAAGCCCACAATACGTAGCGCAATGCGCTTCCATCATGTGCCCTCGGCAATCCAGAGCGTGCCGCGGCGCTATCCGACACCACGACACTGAATCGCCCTGCGCTGCGGCCGTGTCGCTGTTGTGATGTGATCAGCGATTATGACCATCAAAGTTGCGCTGGAGCACCGCACCAGCTACACCTTTGACCGGCCGGTCCGGGTGTATCCGCACGTCGTGCGGCTGCGCCCGGCACCCCACTCACGCACGCCCGTCGAGGCCTACTCGCTGCGGATCGAGCCGGCCGACCACTTCGTCAACTGGCAGCAGGACGCGTTGGGCAATTTCCTTGCGCGGCTGGTGTTTCCGAATCCCACCAGCCGGCTGACCATCACCGTCGGGCTGATTGCCGACCTCAAGGTGATCAACCCGTTCGACTTCTTCATCGAAGACTGGGCCGAGATCTGGCCTGCCGGTGGCCTGAGTTATCCCAAGGCGCTCGCCGACGACCTGGAACCGTACTTGCGCCCGGTCGACGAACACGGCGACGGGTCCGGGCCCGGTGAACTCGTGACCGAGTGGGTGCGCGACTTCACCGTCCGTGCCGGTACCCGCACCATCGACTTCCTGGTCGCGCTCAACCAGGCGATCAGCGCCGACGTCGGCTACAGCCTCCGGATGGAACCCGGCGTGCAGACGCCCGATGTCACGCTGCGCACCGGCATCGGCTCATGCCGTGACTCTGCCTGGCTGCTGGTGTCGATCCTGCGGCAGTTCGGGCTGGCCGCGCGGTTCGTCTCCGGCTACCTGGTACAGCTGGCATCCGACGTCGAAGCGATCGACGGGCCATCGGGACCGGCCGCCGACTTCACCGACCTGCACGCATGGGCCGAGGCGTACATCCCCGGTGCGGGCTGGATCGGGCTCGACCCGACGTCGGGGCTGTTCGCCGGCGAGGGCCACATCCCGCTGGCGGCCACGCCGCACCCGGCCACCGCGGCTCCGATCAGCGGCGGCATCGACCCGTGCGAATCGGTGCTGGAATTCTCCAACACCGTCACCCGCGTGCACGAAGACCCACGCGTCACGCTGCCCTACAGCGACGAGGCCTGGCAGACGATCTGTGCGGTCGGCCAACACGTCGACGAGCGACTTGCCGCCGGTGATGTTCGACTCACCATCGGCGGCGAGCCCACCTTCGTGTCGGTGGACAACCAAGTCGACGAGGAGTGGACGACCGCCGCCGACGGCCCACACAAGCGCCGTCGGGCATCCGATCTGGCCGCCCGACTCAAGGCGGCCTGGGCCCCGCGCGGGCTCGTCCAGCGCGGCCAGGGCAGGTGGTATCCCGGGGAACCGTTGCCGCGCTGGCAGATTGCGCTGTACTGGCGCGCCGACGGGCAGCCGCTGTGGACCGACGACACGCTGTTGGCCGACCCGTGGGGTACCGATTCGACCAGCCTGCCCGCAGATAACGAGGCGGCCTACCAGCTGGTCGCCGGCGTCGCCGACGGTCTGGGATTGCCGCTCTCGCAGGTGCGCCCGGCCTACGAGGACCCGCTGTCCCGGCTGGCGGCGAAAGTCCGTCAGCCCGAAGGTGATCCGGTGGTACCGGATGACGACCTCGCCGACGACACCGTCGCCGGGCGCGCCGCGCTGCTGGCGCGCCTCGACGAATCCACCACGCCCGCCGCGGCATTCGTGTTGCCGCTGCACCGCCGCGACGACGATATCGGCTGGGCCAGCGCTGACTGGCAGCTGCGCCGCGGCCGCATCGTGCTGTTGGACGGTGATTCGCCGGCGGGTCTGCGGCTGCCGCTGGATTCGATCAGCTGGCAGCCGCCGCGAACGTCCTTCGTCGCCGATCCGACCGCCGTCGGCGATGCGATGAGCCTGTCTGACGGCGAGACGCTGCTGGAGGAGCCTGAGACCGCGCCGATCACCGCGCTGGTCGCTGAGGTTCGCGACGGGCTGCTCTACATCTTCATGCCGCCGGCCGAGGCGCTGGAACACTTTGTCGACCTGATTGCCCGGGTCGAGGCCGCGGCGGCCAAGATCAGCTGCCCGGTCGTGATCGAAGGCTACGAACCGCCGCCAGACCCGCGGCTGAAGTCGACGACGATCACCCCTGACCCCGGGGTCATCGAAGTGAACATCGCGCCCACCGCCAGCTTCGCTGAACAGCGCCAGCAGCTGGAGAGCCTCTACGAACAGGCGAGGCTGGCTCGTTTATCTACCGAGTCGTTCGACGTCGACGGCACGCACGGGGGCACCGGCGGCGGTAACCACATCACCCTGGGCGGCGTCACGCCCGCACACTCGCCGCTGCTGCGCCGCCCCGACCTGCTGGTCTCGCTGCTGACCTATTGGCAACGCCACCCGTCGCTGTCCTACCTGTTCGCCGGCCGGTTCGTCGGCACCACGTCGCAGGCGCCACGAGTCGACGAGGGTCGCGCCGAAGCCCTCTACGAACTCGAGATCGCGTTCGCCGAAATCGCCCGGCTTGCTTCGTCTTCCAAGGACGGCCGGCCACCGCCCTGGCTGACCGACCGCGCGCTGCGGCATCTGCTCACCGACATCACCGGCAACACTCATCGCGCCGAGTTCTGCATCGACAAGCTCTACAGCCCGGACAGCCCGCGCGGTCGGCTGGGCCTTTTGGAGCTGCGCGGCTTCGAGATGCCGCCGCATCTGCGGATGGCGATGGTGCAGTCGCTGCTGGTGCGTTCGCTGGTGGCGTGGTTCTGGGACCAGCCGCTGCGGGCGCCGCTGATTCGGCACGGATCGAACCTGCACGGGCGATACCTGTTGCCGCATTTCCTGATTCATGACATCGCCGACGTCGCCGCCGGCCTGCGCGCGCACGGGATCCCTTTCGAGACAAGCTGGTTGGACCCGTTCACCGAATTCCGCTTCCCGCGCATCGGCACCGCCGTGTTCAACAACGTGGAGATCGAGCTGCGCGGGGCGATCGAGCCGTGGAACACCCTCGGCGAGGAGTCCACCGCCGGCGGAACCGCCCGCTACGTCGACTCGTCGGTCGAACGCATCCAGGTTCGCATCATCGGCGCTGACCGCGACCGCTACCTGGTGACATGCAACGGCTTCCCGATGCCGCTACTGGCCACCGACAACCCCGACATCCATGTCGGCGGCGTGCGGTTTCGGGCCTGGCAGCCGCCCAGCGCGCTGCACCCGAGCATCACGGTCGACGGTCCGCTGCAGTTCGAGCTCGTCGACCTCGCCACCGCGACGTCGCGCGGCGGTTGCACCTACCACATCGCCCATCCCGGCGGGCGGGCCTACGACGAGCCTCCGGTCAACGCCGTCGAGGCCGAGTCTCGCCGGGCCCGCCGCTTCGAGGCCACCGGCTTCACCCCGGGCAAACTCGATCTGTCCGACATCCGGGAAAAACAGGCCCGAATTTCCACAGACATCGGCGCGCCGGGCATCCTCGACCTGCGGCGCGTGCGTACCGTGCTGCAGTAATGGCATTGGGCGAGATGGCTTGAAATGACCCTGCACTCCACCGAGCCGTCGGCAGCTTTTCACTACCGCTCCGACGTCGACCGGCTGTTAGCCGGGTATCGCGCGGCGCGGGCCCAGGAAGCCCTGTTCGATCTACGCACCCCCGGCTTGGCAAGCCCGGTCATCGGCTACGACGAATTCCTCGACCAAGCCGGAAATGTGCGGCCCGCCTGGACCGAGCTTGCCGACGCTGTCGGGGAGCGCGGACGGGCCGGGCTGAATCGGCTGCGCTCCGCGGTGCGCCAACTGGTGGACAACGACGACATCACCTACACCGGAATCGATCCCGGCACGGCGCCCGTCGCCGGTAGCCGCGAAGTCGAGCCTCGGCCCTGGCGCCTGGACGCTCTGCCGCTGTTGGTCTCCGCAGCGGATTGGGAAGTCCTCGAGACCGGGCTGGTCCAGCGGTCGCGGGTGCTCAACGCCGTGCTCGCCGACCTGTACGGATCCCGTCGCTCGATCACCGACGGCGGGCTGCCGCCTGAGTTGCTGTTCGCCCATCCCGGTTACGTGCGCGCCGCCACCGGAATCGAGGTGCCGGGTAACCACCAGCTCTTTATGCACGGCTGCGATGTCAGCCGGCTGCCCGACGGCAGTTTCCAGGTCAA
>DASZKQ010000173.1:0-2980 GCA_035552835.1 Mycobacterium sp.
ATACGGCCAGAGCGGGCCCGGGCGGCCCGCGCGTGGGTCAGCGCGGCTTCCGGGTCGTCGTCGATCAGCTCGCCGGCGGCGACCAGGTGGCGGGCCACGGCGTCGGCGGTGGCCCGATCCAAAGTGCTGAGCTCGCGCCGGATCTCGGGTGCCAGCTGCTTGGCTTCGATATCGGGCGGGATCGGCGGGGCCGTGCTGTCATCGTTGGCAGTCGGATGCTGGGGCTGCGCTCTGCGCGCGCGTCCTGGGCCAGAAGTTGGTGCTTGGGACCGCGGCGCTCGCCTCGGTCGGGAGTTACCGGTGCCACCGCGTGTGTCCTCGACCACTCGTACCCTTCATCCCGAACTACTTTGGCATCGTCGTGTCAAAGGATACGGGCTGCGCATTGCCCGCTGGCCTTGCAGCTAAAGGGCTTCGGCCGCGGCCCGTCCCGCGGCCCGGCCGGAGAAGATGCAGCCGCCGAGGAAGCTGCCTTCGAGCGCGTTGTAGCCATGCACGCCGCCGCCGCCAAATCCGGCGGCTTCGCCGACCGCATAGAGGCCGGGGATGGGTTGGCCGTTGCTTCCGAACGCACGCGAGGACAAGTCAGTTTGGATGCCGCCCAACGTTTTCCGGGTGAGGATGTGCAGTTTGACACCGATGAGTGGGCCGGCGGCGGGGTCGAGGATGCGATGTGGTGCCGCGACGCGCCCGATCCGATCGCCGAGGTACCGGCGGGCATTGCGGATGCCTTGCACTTGCGCGTCTTTGGAGTACGGGTTGGCCATCTGCAAGTCTCGGGCCTCGATCTGACCTCGGATGGTGGTGGGATCCAGCAGCGGTTCATCGGTGAGGGAGTTCATCTTCGCCACCAGCGATTCAAGGTCGTTGGCGACGACGAAGTCGGCGCCGTGGCGTTTGAATGCCTCGACCGGGCCGGGGGCCGAGCGGTTCAGCAGCCGCTCACGCAGGAACGCTGTGCGGCTCTTGCTGGTGATGTCGGGGTTCTGCTCGGAACCCGACAGCGCGAACTCTCTTTCGATGATCTTCTGGGTGAGGATGAACCAGGAGTGGTCGTAGCCGGCGATGGCCGGGTTGGTGCGCAGGTAGCGCAGCGTGCCCAAGGTGTCATACCCGGGCAAGTACGGTTCGGGCAGACGCCGTCCGATCGCGTCGAACCACATGGATGACGGGCCGGGCAGAATCCGGATCGCATGGAGCGGCCAGATCGGATTCCAGTTCTGGATGCCTTCGGTGTAGTGCCACATCCGGTCTCGGTTGACCAGCCGCACCCCGGCGTCGGCGGCGATGTCCAACATGCGGCCGTCGACGTAAGCCGGCACGCCGGTGATCATCGACTGCGGTGGGGTGCCCATGCGTTGCGGCCAATAGCGGCGCACCATTTCGTGGTTAGCCCCGATGCCGCCGGAGGCGATGATGACGGCCTGAGCGCTCAGTTCGAACTCGCCGACGTTGTCCCTGTTGGACGGTGCCCCGCGGGGAGCATCGTCGGGGGCCAGCACCACGCCGCGGACGCCGGTCACTGCCCCGTCGGTGAACACCAGCTCATCGACGCGGTGGCGGTGGTGAAAGGTCACCAGCCCGTGGTCGGCGGCGGTCAGTGCGGCGTTGACGAACGGTCCGACGACGCCCGTGCCGGTGCCCCAGGTGACGTGGAAGCGAGGCACGGAATTGCCGTGCCCGGTGGCGCGTAGATCACCGCGTTCGGCCCACCCGACCGTCGGCAGAAACGTCATGCCGTGCTCGGTGAGATACGCGCGTTTGTCGGCGGCGGCGAACTCGACGTAGGCGCGGGCCCATTTGGCCGCCCAGCTGTCTTCGTCATCGAGGCGGTCGAAGGCTGCGCTGCCCGACCAGTCGCTCCAGGCGAGGTCAAACGAGTCCTTGACGCCCATGCGGCGCTGCTCGGGACTGTCGACGAAGAAGATGCCGCCGAATGACCAAAAAGCCTGACCGCCGAGGTTGGGGCGTTCTCCTGATCGACGACCACGACTTTCTTGCCGCGGCGGGTCTAACTCGCGGGTGGCGACCAGTCCAGCCAATCCTCCACCGACCACAATGACATCAGCGTCCACCGGTCGCTCCCTTCCTGCATCCGTGTATGCATCCGATACGATAATGCATCGGATACTTTAATGTATCGTAAGGTGATGCAGGTGACATCGGCCAAGCCGCAGCGGGTGACCAAGCGTCGCGCCGAGACGCGGGCGCGACTCCTTGACGCCGCGTTCCGGGTCTTCGCCGACAAGGGATTCGGGCGTGCCCGCATCGAGGATGTCTGCGCCGAAGCCGGCTACACCCGAGGCGCGTTTTACTCTCAATTCGCCAGCCTGGAAGAGCTGTTCTTCACCCTCTATGACGAGCGCGCCACGCTGATCGCTGACCAACTCACCACCGCCATGACAGCTCCGGCTGAATCCGCAGACTGGACCGGCACCCTTGATCGGATCTCGCAAACGCTGCTGCTCGATCGTGACTGGTTATTGGTCAAGACCGACTTCTTGATGCACGCCGCCCGTCACCCCGAAGTCGCCGAACGGTTGGCTAACCACCGCGACCAACTCCGTGGCGCAGTCGAACAGCGCCTTTCCGCGTCGGACAACGACATACATCCGGCACTTGGCAGCATCGCGGACACCGCCCGGGCCGTCGTCGCCGCCTACGACGGAGTCGCCACCCAACTGATCCTCGACGCGAATCTGCCCAGCGCCCGCGCCTGGCTGCGCCAACTGCTCATGGTCATTCTCGGCCGCTGAAGGTCTGGCCCGCCGGTCTGTAACGTCTCGACCGTGCTCGACTGGGATCACAATGCCTACTACCACCGTCTACTGCTCGGCCAACTGCCACCGCGCTGCCATCGTGTGCTCGACGTTGGTTGCGGTGCCGGATCCTTCGCGACGCGATTAGCACGCCGAGTTGAACAAGTCGACGCCGTCGACCGCTCAGCGGCGATGATCGAGGTGGCCAGGCAGCGCACCCC
>DASZKQ010000174.1:0-2624 GCA_035552835.1 Mycobacterium sp.
CGTGTGCGGTGTGTGTTCGGCGGTGTAGCGCACCACTTCGTCCAGGTCGCCCTTTTCCAGCAGGGCCCTCAGTTCATCTGACCCGATATCGGGGACAAGTGTCTCGTAGCGCCGGCACAGATCGTCCAAGCCGCTATCGGAGTCGATCACCAGGCGATTGACCTGGTGGGCGACGATGCGGGTGCCGCCGGGGCCGGCAACAGACGGCGTCACGGATTCCCGCCCATATTTGGATTTCCCTTACTAAGCCGACCCCGTGAGAACCCGGGATGGTCCCGGACGTACAGCTGCCGGTCGTCAACATCGTTCACGAAACTGCCTCCTTCAGATTGAGCGTGGATGGGGGTTCGGCGGGATCGGGGGGCGGTGCGGGAAGGGCTCCGCCGGCGATCAGTGCCGCGATATCGGCGTCGCTGTAGCCGATCTCGGCCAGCACGTCGTGGTTGTGTTCGCCGTAGCGGGCGGGACTTCCCGCATGGTTGGCGGTGGCGTCGGAGAACTTCCACGGGGACCCCGGAATCTGGTAGCTGCCGCCCGATCGGTCCTCAACAACCTGAATGGCGCCCCACGTGCAGGCCCAGTCCGTGTTGGCGAGTTCCTCGACGGTGCGGACGGTGCCCATGGCGATCTTGGCCTCGTCGAGCTGTGCTTCCAGGTCGGCTCGGGTGGGGAAGCTGCGCACCCAGCTTCCCACCAGCTGCTGTAGGTCGGTGAGGTTGGCTGCTCGCGCGGATGCGGTGGCGAACCGCGGATCGTCGATCAGATCGGGGCGCCGCATCGCCCGCACATACAAGCCGAACGTCAGGCTACCCACCAGAGAGCCTGCGGTGGTCACGGTTTCGCCGTCGCTGGTGCGGAAGAACGGAGTGTCGGTCGCACCCAGCGCCGCAGGCTCGTCGCGGAGGTCGTCTGCTGCCAGGTCGGCGTGCAGGCGCTCGTTGACGGCGACGGACACCGCCGCCATCGCAACGTCGATGTGTTGACCGCGGCCGCTGCTCCCGCGCTGATGAAGCGCGGCCAACACGGCGATCACTCCGTGCAGACCGCTGTAGAGGTCGGCGTGCGACATCGAATCGGTCTGCTGCGCGCTGGGCGCCGCTCCGTAGTGGCGCCAGCTGTTGGCGGTCAACCCGGCTTCGGCTTGGACTGCAGGAGCGTAGGCCGAACGCGCGCTCCACGGCCCGCGTTGGCCGTAACCGGTGATGCTGACATAGATCAGCCCAGGATTGCGGTCCGCCAGTGAGGCGTAGTCGAGCCCGAACGACGCGAGCGTGCCGGCCCGGAAGTTCTCCACCACGAAGTCGGCCCGATCACACAACGCCAACGCCACGCCACGGGCACCGGGTGCGCGCAAGTCGAGGCTGATGGCGCGCTTGCCCGAATTGAACTGCGCGTAATAGCCCGACACCTGGCCGCGTCGCGGAAAGGCGAACCGCGAGATGTCGGGTGTCGGTGGTTCGATCTTGATGACGTCGGCGCCCAGCCGCCGCAGCGTGTCGGCGCATAACGGTCCAGCGAGGACCCGCGAGAAGTCCACGACCCGCAGCCCGGTTAGTGGCCCGCTCATCTCATCGGCCCACGAATCGCGCCGCGCCAGGGCCGTTCGCGGCGAACGAGCGCAGCCCCTCGGCCACGTCCGCAGAGGCCCAAATGGGTTGCTGCACCACCTTCATCGCCTCGTCGGCCGCCGCGACCCCGTCGTTGACCGCGACCGACACCAGCGTCTTGGTGGCGGTGTGCGCTACGGTCGGCCCGTTCGCCAGCTCCAGGCCGATCGCGGTTGCGGTGGCGTCGAGGTCGTCGTCGACGACGACGAGATTGATCAGCCCCCACGCCGCGAGGGTGTCGGGGTCGTAGCGGCGGCCCAGCATCGCCATCTCCTTGGCCCGCAGCGCACCGGCACGTTGAGCCACCCGCTGGACGGCGCCCATCAGCGGGTGCAGGCCAATGGTGGCTTCGACCGAACCCAGCCGCGCCGACCGCGCCGCCACCAGGTAGTCGCATGCCAACGCCAATTCGAACCCGCCGCCCAGGCACAAGCCGTGCACCGCGCAGACGATCGGCACCGGATACTCCTCAAACGCGCGCAGCGTACCCACAGCGTCGAAAGTCGCACTGTCGGTCGGGTTTTGGAACAATTCCAGGTCGGCGCCGGCGCAAAAGTGCCGCAACCCGCTCTTGAGCAGCACCGCTCGCGCATGCTGCGATGACGCCCGCTGCAGGGCGTCCAGCAGCGGCTCCATCAGATCCGGGCCCAGCAGGTTGTGCGGCTCATGGGTCATGGTGATCACCGCCAACGGGCCGGTTGTCTCAAACGCAATTGCCGTCATCAGGTTGACTCCTCACGCGTCGTGGTTGGTGAGTTGATCCGTGCGGCTAGTGGGTGGCGGGCTGGCGGGCGTCGACGACGGTGCTGACGCGTCCGGTGTCGGGGTCATAGACGTGGCCGGAGACGCTCATGGTGGCGGGCAGCAGCGGAGAGCACAACAGGCGTTCGACGTCGGCGGTGACGGTGGTCGCCGGGTCGGCGACCGCGGAGGCCTGCAGGGTGTCTTCGTCGACCCCGGTGACCTGGCTGGCCTCGCGGCGGAAGTCGGGGTCGTCCAGAAAGCCGGTGCCGCATT
>DASZKQ010000175.1:0-4729 GCA_035552835.1 Mycobacterium sp.
GCCGAGTTCCGCCGCCACTGCCAGCCCCTTCGGGCCGTCGGCGCCGATCAAGATCGGGACGTTGACCGGTCGGTTCGCGCCGAAGCCGGGCGGGTGCAGCATGCGGATTTTCGCTCCATCCCATTCGCTGGTTTCGCCGGCTAACAGCGCCCTCAAACATCGGACGTATTCAGCGACCTGGCGCCACGGCATGGGCCGCCTGCCCAGCGTGAACCGGCCGGTGAAGCCCGACCCGACGGCCACTGCGACGCGACCCGGCGCTTGGTCTGCGAGCTCGGCGATTGCGGCGGCGTTGACCATGGGGTGACGCAGGCTGGGAACGAGCACGCCCGGCCCGAGGCCGATGCGCGACGTGCGTTCAGCGCAACGCGAAAGGACCATCCACACGTCGGGATAAAGCGCGGGGGAGTCATAGAGCCACGCTCGCCGGTAGCCGAGCGTTTCGGCCACCTGCACGTGTGCCGGGGTATCGGACGAGGTCGCAAACGCGCAAGAGATGTCCATACTGGGACACTATTGTGCGCTGTCGTCGACCAGACCTTCGACCTGTGGGTAGTAGATGATCTTGCCGCCGCCGGCCCAGTTGCCTTCTGGGATCTCGTGAATCAGCGTCCAAACGTGCAGTGCACGTGGACCTTCTGGCTCGATTACCGCCGCGACGCACACAGCGGCGTGCACGTCAGCTGCGAGCTGTTCCTTGCGATCTTGCGACAGTGCGCCTTCGTACACCGTCATCTCGATGCGGAATCGAGGTGCGCCCGAGCCACGGCCGCCGTCCGACTGCGCTTCCGCCTCCAACGCGTGCAGGTAGACCAGCGTGTTCTCCCGCAGGAATGGGGTGTCCGGGGCACATTCGGCCCGCAGCAGCCCGGTGACCAGCTCATCGGTCAGCCGTCCCAGCGCCTGGTCGTCCAACGAGCCACGCACATATGTCAGGTCGATCATCGGCATTGGGCACATGCCTAGCATTCGGTAGTGCCGTCGGTCAATGGTATTAAGGTTTGTCCGACAGCGGTTGGGCGGAGGCAACAGATGGCGGGGATGGCCGAGCTGATACCGGTGCTGCCCGCACACCGCTTCGACGAGGCCGCTCTGACGCGGTATCTGCGCGGACGGCTGCCGGATTTTGACGGTCAGCTGGAAATTCGTCAGTTTCAAGGCGGACAGAGCAACCCCACCTATCATCTGCACACTTCCGGTGGCGAGTACGTCCTGCGCAAGAAGCCACCGGGCAAGTTGTTGCCTCGGGCGCACGAGGTAGAGCGCGAACACCGCGTCATGGCGGCGTTGGCCGAGACCGATGTGCCGGTACCGCGCATGCGGTTGTTGTGTCAGGACGAAACTATCCTCGGCACACCGTTTTTCGTTATGGATCACGTTCAAGGTCGGGTTTTCCCCGACCGGGTGATGCGCGAGGGTACCCCCGCACACCGAGCTGCCGTCTATGAGGATCTGGCCCGCGTGCTTGCGGCATTGCATCGCGTGGATTGGCGGGCCGCGGGGCTGGAGGGATTCGGCCGGCCAGAGGGCTACATGCAACGTCAAGTCGCACTGTGGACTCGTCAGTGGCAGGCGGCGCGCATGGAGGACATGCCGGCGATGGACCTGTTGGCGCAATGGCTGCCAGACCACCTACCGCCCGACGATGCGCCGGCCTGCATCGCTCATGGCGACTACCGGTTGGGCAACGTCTTGCTGCATCCAACCGAGCCGCGGGTGGTGGCCGTGCTGGACTGGGAGCTGGCGACGATCGGCAACCCGCTGGCCGACCTCGGCTATTTCTGCGTGACCTACCAGATGCCCGGTGGACCCGGCGGCCTAACCGGGGTACTCGGCGAGAACCTCAGTGGCACTGGGCTTCCCGACCAGCAGACCTTCGTCGAAAGCTATTGCGGGTATGCGGGCCGAAAGCCGCCGGAGTCGCTGGACGTGTTCGTGGTGTTTTCGATGTTCCGGCTGGCCTCCATCACCGCGGGGGTGTGGCGGCGCGGGGTGGACGGCAACGCCGCTGATGCACGGGCCAGTACAACCGAATATCGCGAACGCTATCGAAGTATGGCCGACGCCGCATGGGCACTGGCGCAACGGTTGTCCGGGTAACCCGAATTCAGTACAGGTAGATCGCCAATACGCCGGCCCACAAGATGACCAGCCACACATCGGTGAACAGCTTGAGCCACCAGGGAGCAGTTCGCACTTCCATGAAGTACCGGATGATCATGCGTCCCTTGATGAATCCCAGCAGGACGACGGCGACGGTGATCGGCACACTGGCCACGGCAGCAGCGCCCCGGGTATGACCCGGCGCCAACCACCACGAGACGATGGTGATCACGGACAAGACAATCCAGGCATAGGTGGTTGTCCGCGCAGCGGTCGTGGTCACGAGCTCACCTCATCACGTAGAGCAGGGCGAAGATGACGATCCACAACAGGTCGACCATATGCCAGTAGGTCGCCCCGGCTTCGACCATGAATAGCCGGCGCCGTCGAGGGTTGCGCAGTTCGCGCAACGTGATGCTCAAGATCAGCAGGCCAAGAGAGACATGGAACAGGTGCACACCGGTGAGCATGTAATAGAACATGAAGAATTCGTTGGTCGAAATGGTGTAGCCCGCCGCGATTTTCGTCGACCACTCATAGGCCTTGATCAGGATGAACGCCACCCCACATAGCCCGCCGAGATAGGTCAGGCGCCGCGCCTGGACATGGTCGCCGGCGCGCGCAGTCTGCACACTGCGGGCGATGAACCAGGAACTGGCGAGCAGCACCAAGGTGTTGAGCACGCCGATGTTGATGTTGAGATGCTGTTGGGAAGTTAGGAATTCCTGCGGCTTCATGGCGCGGTGGACCATGAAAATGATGAAGTAGGCGCCGAAAATGATCAGATCGCCTAGAACCATCACCCACATGTGGCCGTCGCCCGGAGTGTGGCCCGCGTTGCCCGGCGACGTTGCGGGGGAGTGTGACTCGGATAGGGCCTGCTCTGCGTTCGTCATCGTCGGTCAGTCCAGGGGTGGCTCGTCGACCGGCTGGCGTTCGGTTGCTTTCATTAGGAAGACGATCACGCAACTGAGCCAGAAGCCGAAAACCACCACTCCCAACCAGAACGCGATCGACCCGTTCCATGCGAACGGCCCCGCCTTGGAGACGAACACCGGCATCGCCATGATTTCGGTGACGATCTGCCAAACGGACACGTAGGCCAGCCATTTGGGGAAAATCTCGTTCTTGTCGTACAGGATCGCCACCGCGAACGCGAAGTAAGCAGTCGAGAAGCATCCCAGCGATCCGACGTAGGACAGCAGCCCGAGGTCGTAGAGCAAGGCCAGTAGTTGCGGATCGCGATCCGGCCGATAGACGGCGGTCAAGAAGCAGAAGGCGACCAGCAGGCATCCCGGCAGCGCGCCGACGGACATCGCCCCGAGATAGCCGTAGGCCATCACCGATCCGACGGTCATGCGTTTCATGTGGTAGGCGACGATGCCGTTGGCTATCCCGGCGCCGCCGACGATCAGCACCAGAATGCCGAAGCCGATCTTGATGGTCAGCGCGTGCGCATGAAAGAAGTGCACCATCTGATCGGTGGTCACGTCGGGTCGCGGTGGCGGCATCACCCGGGCCAGCGCGAAAAAAATCAGGCCGAATGCGGTGTAGAACGCGGGCACGATCCAAAACACAAGCCAAACATCACGTTTGCCTGCTCGCGGGGCTCGGCCGGCAGGGGCCACGTCGGCGCTCGATGACGACTGAGCAGAGATCGTGCTGCTCACGTCGCGACCCCCTCGTCGACGGCTTGTCGGTGCAGCACATTTCGCAGCACGAAAAACATCACGATCACGAACAGCGCGAATGCGCCGTTGCGAAGCCAGAAGGACACCACACCGTTCCAGGCCAACGGCCCAGTGGCGAAGACCGCGGCACCGGCCGCTGGGGCCATCGCCAGCGCTGTCGCGATGGCGTAATGCCCGACCCACCGCGGAAACACCGGGTTCGGTCCGTCGTCGAAATAGACTGCTGCGCCGAGCAATAGGTTCATCGCGACGAACGCGCCAACGGGTGCGATGAAAATCATCCACGCCATGTCGTTCAGCAGCATGACCAGGTCGGGGCTGCGGTCGGGCCGAAATGCCGCAACCAGATAGAAGATGTCAGCCAGCGCGAACAGGGTTGCGCCGCTAACCGCCGCGGTGAGGTAGCAGTACGCGAACACATGACTTTGGGTGGCCATCCGCTTCATCTGGACGACGATCACCATGAAGAACGGCAACAACATGATCCCGCACAGGTTGAAGGTGATCATGCTGAACCGGATCAAAGCCGTGTGATCGCTGTAGAACTTCGCGACCTGCTCGGCGGTCATGTCCGGTGACATCGGCGGGAAGAATCCAGGGAACGCCAGAAACGCGATCAACAGTACGACCCCGAATGCGGGTGCGGTCCACAGGCTGATCTGCTGGGTCTTGATGTTCGCGGTCTTGGGTAGGTCCTCGGCCTCAGCGAGAATCTGCATGGATCTGCCTCCTCGCCGCCGGCTAACAGGGGTAGCCGATCGGCTACTGCGACGATAGATGATTTGAACGGCCGACAGCAAGGTTGCGACTGCAGTCCGCAGAATGAGTCAGTCGGGCAACTTGAGCATGCGCCCGGTCAGCTGGATCAGCACCGAGCGCAGCGTGGCGTCGTCGATGTCGTCGACGAGGGGATTGATCACCGTGCCGGCGATCGC
>DASZKQ010000176.1:0-10204 GCA_035552835.1 Mycobacterium sp.
ACGACATCACCAACCAGGCCGCCGACATCGTCAACGCGATCGCCGCGAAAATCCCGCACTGAGGTAATGAGTGACCATATCGATCAGCGCGCGTCGCTCGCGGTGCCAGTCGATCGCGGTGCCGACGATCATCTGCGCCAACACCACACCCCGCAGCGTCGCCCAAATTACCTCCGCTACACCATCATTAGAGGGATCATCGGTTATCAGCCTGCCGAGCTCGGCGATCGCCGCATTCATCTCCAGCAGGTGGCGCCGTGACGACCCGCCCGGGCCGCCGCGGTTGGCCCGCAGGATTTCGAACGCCGCCATCGACGTCGGACTGCTGTAGCAACTCCACCCGGTGTCGACGACGACCTCGATGCGCTCGCGCAGCGGCAGTTCGCTGACGTCGGCCGACGACAGGCTCTCCAACAGCTTGGCCACGCCGTCGTCGACGACGGCCATCAGCAGGCCGTTGCGGTCGCCGAAGTGATATTGGATAACTCCCCAAGTGACGCCGGCGCGTTCGGCGACATGCTTTGCGGTCGCGGCGGCGAACCCCTCTTCCACGATGCAGCGCACGGTCTCGTCGATGATCTTGGCCCGGGTGTCGTCGCCGCGTTTACGCGGCGCGTTGGTTCGTCGAGTGGGGCTGACGGACCGGCGCGGCTTCCGGCTGGCGGTGACAGACATTGTTGACTTTATAACATAGTTCCGACTATTTTTGGGCGGTGAGCCAATCCCGCTACGCGCAGCTGTCCCGTCAGGAACTGGCCGTGCTGCTTCCCGAGCTGTTGCTGATCGGGCACATGATCGATCGCTCCGGCATGGCATGGTGCATTCAAGAATTCGGCCGTGACGAGATGGTGCAGATCGCCATCGAGGAGTGGGCCGGTGCCAGCCCGATCTACACCAAACGGATGCAGCGGGCGCTGAACTACGAGGGCGACGACGTGCCGACCATCTTCAAGGGCCTACAACTCGACATCGGCGCGCCGCCGCAATTCATGGACTTTCGCTACACCATCCACGACCGCTGGCACGGCGAATTCCACCTCGACCACTGCGGCGCGCTGCTTGACGTGGAGCCGATGGGCGACGAGTACGTCTTCGGGATGTGCCACACCATCGAAGATCCGACGTTTGACGCGACTGCGGTGGCGACCAACCCCCATGCGCAAATGCGTCCCATCCATCGCCCACCCCGTGTGCCGTCCGACCGGCATCCGCACTGCGCATGGACCGTCATCATCGACGAGTCCTATCCGGCTGCCCAGAGCATCCCAGCGCTGGACATCGTTCGGCAAACCCGCGCCGCGACATGGGAACTCGGTGCGATCGACCGGTCCGACGAGGGGTTGGCCGACTACTCGGGCCCGCTGGTCTCCGACCTCGACTTCGGCGCTTTCTCCCACTCGGCGCTGGTGCGCATGGCCGACGAGGTGTGCCTGCAGATGCATCTGCTGTACCAGTCGTTCGCGGTCGCGGTGCGGGCGCGCGCGGGGTCGGACACCGCGCTGGCCACCTCGGTGGGAACGCGCCAGCTGATCGGCTTGGCCGGGCTCGGCGCGGAGCGCATCCACCGAGCGCTGTCGTTACCCGGCGGGATCGACGGCGTGCTACGGGTTTTCGAGCTGCACCCGCTGTTCAACCCGCTCGGTTACGTCAACGCCGAGACGTCGGGCCAGCTGCGTGTTCACCGGTCACCGGCCCACGACGATGCCGCCTGGATCTCGCTGTGCTCACCAGAGTCGACGCAGCCGTTGCAGGCGATCGCCACCGCGGTGGATCCGCATATCGAAGTACGCGTCAACGGGAACGACACCGACTGGGCTGTCGAGCTATCCGAAACCGACACGGCGACAACGGAGCTACCCGAGGTATCGATTGCCAAGGTCAGCGGCGGGTCGACGTTCCAATTCCAGCCAAGGCGATCGTTGCCGTTGACGGTGGTGTGATACCGACCGAATCTGTCAAGACGTTGGCTGTATCACTTCGGTGACACAACCGCATCGACCGCATACCGATCAGGTTGTGGCCGATCGTCGTAGCGTGACCACGGTTATGGTTAACGCGGCCACCGACCGCTATCGACGAAGGTATTCGCTTTATGTATGACCCGTTGGGGTTATCGATCGGGACCACCAATCTAGTCGCGGTCCGCAGCGGGACCCCGCCCGTCTCCCGCCGCGCCGTGTTGACCCTTTTTCCCGATCGCGCACCGGAACTCGGTGTGCCGGTGGGCGACCCAAACGCCGCAGATACTGGCACGTTGATGACCGGCTTCGTTGAACGCGTCGGTGGGTCAAACGCTCTGATGTCTGCCGGGGGATCGACCCATGATCCGGCACTGCTGCTGGTGGAGGCGCTCGATGCGTTGATCACCGCGACCGGTGGGGATACGTCGACGTCCAACATCACGATTGCCGTTCCCGGGTACTGGGAACCGCAAGCTTTGCAGAGACTGCAGGACGCGTTGTGCACTCATGCCGGTTTCGTTCGGGGCGGCATGTCCCCGCGGCTGGTCTCGGATTCCGTTACCGCGTTGACAGCGTTGAACTCCGACGATCGCCTGCCCGCCGACGGTGTGGTGGCGCTACTTGATTTCGGCGGTGCCGGCACCAGCATCACGCTGGCGGACGCCGCCTCGGGCTTTACCCCAATTGCCGATACGGTGCGCTACCCGGAGTTCTCCGGTGACCTCATTGATCAGGCGCTACTGGTTCATGTGTTGGAAAGCGTTGACCACGCCAATGGCGCCGATCCCGCCAGCACCGGCGTGGTGGGACAGTTCGGCAATCTGCGTGAGGAATGCCGACTGGCCAAGGAGCGGCTGTCCGAGGAGTCGGAAACCGAGCTGGTCGTTGAACTGTCGAGGCAGCGCGCCACCCTTAAGGTGACGCGAGTCGAGCTGGAGAGCCTGATCGAAGATCGACTGAGCGGCGTGCTCTCCGCGTTCGATGAGATGTTGCGGCGCAGCAGAGTTCGCCATAGAGATCTCGCCGCAGTGGCGATGGCGGGTGGCGTCGCCAAGATTCCGCTTGTCGCCCAGCGTCTTTCGGCTCAGGCCAAGACGTCGGTGGTGACCGCCGTTCAGCCCGGCCTGGCGATGGCGGTCGGCGCGGTGATGCTCTCAGCGCGACAGCCGGTCGAGCAGCAAGAAGGCGAGCGCGAATCGACGACGATGGCTGCGATGGTGGGTGCGTCCACTGGCAGCTTCGCGGGGTCTACCGGCGGTTTCACCGCATCGACCGACACGCTCGGTGCCTCCACCGGCGGAGCGTTTTTGGACGACCCGTCGGAGACGCTTCACCAGTTGGCCTGGTCGGAGTCCGACGATTCGAGCAACGAGCCGGTGCTGTATACCGGTGAGCCTTACGACGATGACGCCCGCGTTACACCGTCTCAGCTGCTGCAACTGCCGAAGTTTGAGCCGCCCGCGGAGCCGCCCCGCGGAAACCGGCTGCCGCAACTCTTTTTAGGAATCGCTGCTCTGGTCTCGATGGTCGCCATCGGCGGGGTGGCTTTTACGCTGACGAGCTCCACCAGCCACCCGCCGGCGCCGGCGCCCCCCAGCACCTCGGCCGTGCCCCCGCCGGCGCTACCCAGCTCCAACCCGCCGTCGCCGAGCCCGCTGCCGCCACCGCCGCCGAGCGCCGCGCCGTCGGCCACTGTCGCGCCGCCAGTCACCAGCGAGGCGCCGCCTCCGCCGCCGCCACCGGTGACGACGACCTACCAGCCGCCGCCGAGCACCACGCACCAGGCGACGAGCACTACCCCGACGACGACCACCACGACCCCGACCACGACCACCACGACACCGCCGCCGCCCAGCACGACGACGAGTACGACGCCGTCGGAAGTGATGACGACGACGTACTTGAAGCTGCCGTTCGTGCCGGTCCCGATACCGGTTCAGGTGCCGGAGGGGCAGGGCCCCCCGAGCCAGCCGCAGAGCCCGTACCAGCCGCAGAGCCCGTACCAGCCGCAGAGCCCCTACCAGCCGCAGTATCCATACGGAAGTCCGGGATACGGCTACTGAACCCACGCGCAGCTGCGCGTGGGTGCTGTCCAATCCGCAATCCTCTGCGCACCTGCCGAGTAGGGTGGAAGCGCCGGATCGGCGGTGCTTGGTGTGGTCGCCTGTCCAGCGAATCAGGGAGGTAACGGCGCACCCCACTGTGGCGACGACATCTATGGATGGCGGCCCGCATGGTGCAGTCCTCCGCCCAGACCTGGCTAGCGAGGGACTTCGGAGCAATGGACATCGTACTTGGGGTGTCGATGGCACCCACGATGGTCCGGATGTTGCTGGTCGAAGGTGAAAACGCTGACGGTGTCACCGTCGAAGAAGACAATTTCGAAGTCACAGCCGCGGGCGGCTCGGCAAATGCCGGCGCGACCGAACAGGTGATCGCTGCGATCCTGGGTACCCAGGAAGGCGCCGCCGAAGCTGACTACAGGTTGATGTCGACGGGGGTGACGTGGACCGAGCCCACCGAGGTCGGTGCGCTGCGAGACGCACTCGCCATCCGGCAGATCCGAGGCGTCATGCTGGTCTCACCGCTGCTCGCGGCCGCCGCGCTGACCCAGACAGTCGGCGATGCAATGGACTACCGGTACACCGCGCTGCTGTTCGTCGAGCCGGAAAGCGCGACGTTGGCGGTGGTTCAGACTACCGACGGTTCGATCGTCGATCTGCACCGACAGCACGTGAGCTGCGCTCGGCGAGGCGCCAACGCGGTCAGCGAGTTGGCCGCGATGGTTGCTGCCCTCGACGGGCTGGAGTCGCGACCGGACGGTGTGTTTGTCGTCGGTTGCGGCGTCGACATCGTTCCGATTAAGCGGCAATTGGACGCGGTGGTCGCGGTTCCGCTGAGCGCACCTGAAGAGCCGGACATGGCGCTTGCCCGCGGAGCGGCGCTGGCGTCGGCAAATGCGCCGTTGTTCGCATCGTCGACCGCTGGGTTGGCGTACGCACTGGACCCCGGTACCGGTGAGGTGAACCCCCACGCGCTCGCTCCCGTGTACGTGGATGTTTCCGCGAATGCCCGGTTGGGCGAGGACGCCCTCGCCTACAGTGCGGTGGCAGACGAGGACGACGAGGGCTCCCGCGCTCACCGGGGGCTCTTGGTGGCGGGTAGCGGGCTGGCTGCGGTCACCCTCATCGGCTTTGTGGCTCTGCTCATTTCACTGGGGGCCGATGTCGGGCCGCCGGTCGGCCATCGAACCAGCCCGCATGGAAATGTTGTTCCCACGAACCAACTGCCGGCACCGCCGAACGTGCACGTACCTGTAGCGGCCGGGCCGGGGCCATCGGCACCGCCCCCAGCACCCTCGCCGTCGGCTGCTCAGCCACCACCACCGCCGCAGACGATCACGGCACCGACACCGGTCGTGCACTCGCTGCCGCAAAGGGCTGTGACCCCGGCCCCGGTCCGTCGTGCGCCGACACGCCAAGAGCCCGCTTACGTTCCGCCTCCCGCACCAGAGCAAGCGCCACCGCCAGCCGAAGCGCCTCCGCCGCCAGCCGCGCCCGCACCGCCACCTCCAGCGGCACCGCCGCCCGCTGCTCCGGCGCCGCAGATGCCGCCGATGGTGATGTACCTGCGCCTGCCGTTTGTCACGGTCCCGATTCCGATCAACCCGCCACCGCCACCACCGCCGCCAGGGCCGTAGCAGACGGTTGACGGTTGGCTGCGCGCAACTGGGCGTGGCGCAGGTCGCCGGTTATGCGCACACTGGGTGGTATCGGTGTGAGCTGCCAGGAGGCCGCAATGGATGACAACGGTCGATTCGGATTCGATCCCGACGACTTTGATCGGGTGTTTCGCGATGCCAGCGAGGGACTACGCGAGGCATTCGACGGGATCAGCCGGTTTTTCACCATGCCCGGCGACCGGGCCGGGTGGTCAGGGCTGCTCGACGACCTGGCCCGGCGCATGCGGACCAGGCCCGAAACCGCTGGCGAGGCCGGTGACGGTGTCTGGGTCATTTACACCGTGAGCACCGACGGCGGCGCCCGGGTCGAAGAGGTGTACGCCACCGAGCTCGATGCGCTGCGGGCCAACCAGAGCAACACCGACGTCACCCGCAAAGTCCGATTCCTGCCGTACGGCATCGCCGTCAGCGTCCTGGACGGTTCAGAGGAAGACGCCTAACCGCCACGTGACACGGTCGGGCGTACCGGGCAAGAATGTTGACCATGTGCCCGCGTCAGATTGCTCGTTTTGTCATTGCCGCCCTGGTCCTCGCCAGCGGGTTGCTGTGCGTGCCCATCCCCATCGCGGCTGCGCAGCCGTGCCCCGACGTCGAGGCGGTGTTCGCCCGGGGCACCGGCGAGCCGCCCGGCGTCGGCGGGATCGGAGAGCCATTCGTCGACCAGCTGCGCTCCGCGGTCGGTGCCAAATCGCTCGATGTGTATCCGGTCAACTACGAGGCCAGCAGTGATTTTGGCGACCGGATTCAGTTCGCCCAAAGCGTGGTCGACGGGATCAAAGACGCGGGCGGTCATATCCAGGCCACCGCGGCGAACTGCCCCAAGACCCGGATCGTGCTCGGCGGGTACTCCCAGGGCGCGGCCGTGGCCGGCTTCGTCACGTCGGCTTCCATACCGGCGGGGATACCGGCTGAATACGTATCCTTCCTGCCCAAGCCATTGCCGCCAGAGGTGGCTAACCACGTCGCTGCGGTGACGCTCTTCGGAACGCCGTCGGCTGAGTGGCTGCAAAACTACGGCGCACCGGCGATCACCATCGGACCGCTGTATGCGCCCAAGACTCTCGAGTTGTGCGCTGCCGGTGACACCATCTGCGATGGTTCTGCCGGCGGGGGGCCGAGCGTCGCGCACGCGGAGTACCCGGTGAATGGCATGACGGCCCAAGCCGCGGACTTCGCCGCGAGCCATCTGTAGCTTCAGTCGGGTTGGTTGGCCGGGATGGTGGCGAACAGCGTGCTCATCTCGTCAGCGGGACTGCCTGGCACGGTGTAATCGGACTCGGCGCGGATCTCTTCGAAATGATCACGCACATCCTCGACCGATAACGCGGCACTGTAGAAACCCTCCGTCCTGCCGATGAAAAACCGCGCGACGTGTCCGGCGCCTACCGTGTAGATCTCTCCGGACACCGGGCAGTCCCGGTGCGTCAGAAAGGCCGCCACCGGAGCCACTAGGGCCGGGTCGAGCTTCTGAAGATATTGGGCCACAAGGTCATCCAAGACCTCTTGCGCCGACGCGTTATTTTCGACGGCCTGCCGGCCGGTTGCGCCGTCGATGGAGTGTGCCAGCATCCGGGTGTAGGCGATCGGCGCGATGGCATTGACTTTGATGTTGTGCTCGGCTCCTTCGGCGGCCAGCACCCGGGTCAAGCCGATCAACCCGGTCTTGGCCGCGCCGTAGTTGCTCATCCGCTGGGCGCCCAGGATTCCGGCGGCAGAGCAGGTGTTGAGGATTTGGCCGTAGCGCTGCTTGCGCATCACCTTCCAAGCCGGCCTGGTCACGTAGAACGCGCCTTTCAGGTGCACGTCCAACAACGGTGCGAGCCGGTCGGCGGTGGTGTCCTCGAACGGCGCGTCGCTGACGATGCCCGCATTGTTGATCACGATGTCCACTCGTCCCCACGTGCCCAGGGCGGTGTCGACGATCGCCTGTCCGCCTTGCGGACTGGTCACGGTGTTGGTGTCGGCGACGGCCTCTCCGCCTTGGCGGCGTACCTCGTCTGCGGTGGCGTTGGCGGCGTCGATGCTCGAGCCAGTTCCGGTCACCGAACCGCCGGTGTCGTTGACGACGACACGCGCGCCGCGCGACGCCAGCAGCAGCGCGTAGTGCTTACCCAACCCACCACCGGCACCGGTGATCACCGCAACCTGTTCGTCGAACCGCATGTCGTTGGAACTCATCAGCCTCACCAGGTGACTGGTAGCGCCTTCATGCCATAAATGTCGGAGTCTTTGAATTGCAGTGCATCCGGCGATACCGCTAATTGCAGTCCGGGTAGGCGTCGCGCCAGCGTCGCGAACGCGACCTGCATTTCGACTCGGGCCAGGTTGGCTCCGATGCACTGGTGTACGCCGTAGCCGAAACCCAAGTGCCCGCGGACATTCCGGTCGATATCGAGAGCCTCTGGGTTCTCGACGAATTCGCTGTCCCAGTTTCCCGCGGGCAGGTTCATCAAGACCTTGTCTCCGGCGCGGATCGACTGACCGCCGATCGTCAGATCTTCGATCGCCACCCGATCTACTTGAGCGTGCACGATGGTGAGATAGCGCATCAGCTCTTCGACAGCATTGCCGATCACGGCTGGATCGGCGGTTCGGCCCAGTCGCTCGAACACATCGGGATGCTCAAGCAGCGCAACAGTTCCCAACGCAATCATGTTGGCGGTGGTTTCGTGTCCGGCTTGCATCATGATCACAGCGTTCATGGCGGCGGTCTCACGGTTGAGTTCGCCGGTCGCGACGTAGTCGGTGACAAGGCGGCTGATCAAGTCGTCGCCGGGTTCGCGTTCTTTGCGCTTCACCAACTCCTGTATGTAGCCAAACATGGTCGCGAAGCCCTGCGCCTTTTGCTCTTCGGACGTCGTCGTATCCAATCCAATTGTGGTGTTGTGCTGGAAGAGCCCGAGGTCTTCGGGCGGCACGCCCAGCAGCAGCGCGATCACCAATGACGGTACAGGCAAGGCGAAGTCGCGCACGATATCGGCCGGGGGCCCGTTGTCGATCATCTTGCGGAGGAATTCGTCGACCATTTCCTGAATCTGCGGGCGCATCGCTTCGGTACGCCGGAAGGTGAATTGGCTGGTCATCATCCGCCGCAACCGATGGTGCTCAGGATCGTCGGTTCGCGCGAAAATCACCGGCGTGCCTTCATCGCCGGACGGTCTGATGGCGGCCGAGATGGTGTCCGCGGACAGACGTGGATCGACCAGCGCGGCTCTGATCTCCTGGTAGCGGCTCACGATCCAGGTCGGCCGGCCTCCCCACAATGCCCGTCGCAGCCCGGGCTCTTCTCGCCAGTTGACGAATTCAGGCGGGGGATGAAGGGGACAGTGCGCGGCCCGTCGGACCGGAATGACCGGAAGTTCCGTCTCGGAGCAGGAATCGGAAGTTGTTGCCGTCACGAACGTTTCCCCATAAGTGTCAGTTGGCTGCCAATTATCCGAGCGTAGAACTCAGCTAACCGGCGGTCAACTGTCAGTTACGCTGTGGCTATGACCGCGGTTTCCGACCGGCCGTTGCGAGCGGATGCGGCGCGCAACGCTGAGCGGATCCTGCGCGCGGCGCGCGATGTCTACGACGAGCTGGGGCCGGAGGCGCCCATCGAGACGATCGCCCGTCGCGCAGGAGTCGGTGAGCGAACGCTCTATCGCAGGTTTCCGACCAAGGCCGAGCTGATCAGGGCCGCGCTGGATCAAAGCATCGCCGAGCACCTCACGCCGACGATCGAAGCCGTCCGGCGCGCGGACGACCCGCTGCGGGGTCTCGCCCAACTGATTGACGCGGCGATATCACTGGGCGCTCGCGAACACAACCTGCTGACCGCGGCACGCCGAGCCGGGTCGCTGACCCCCGACATCTCAACCTCGCTGTATGAGGCGCTCAGCGAGCTTGCCCGCCGAGGCCAGCAGGCTGGCGTCGTCCGCGCAGACCTGGTCGCCGATGACCTACCGCGTCTGATCGCGATGCTGCACAGCGTGCTATGGACGATGGATACCGACAGCGACGGCTGGCGTCGCTACGTCGTATTGATACTCGACGCCATATCGACCAACGAACGACAGCCGCTGCCTCGGGCGGCCACCCTTCGCTTTGCACCCGTGTCTCGTAGCTGGCCCATGTAGGAGCTGACGGAAACCAGGCGTCAGACCCCCATAGTTACAGTTTCGTGACTATTTCTCGATTTGCCCGTAAGGTGCTTCCTCGTGGGTCGACATCGATTAGCCAGCGACCGGCGAAGATCGCCGTTAGTCGTGGCTGCAATCGCTGCCCCGGCCGCCGCGTTCCTTGCCCTCGGCGGAAGCGCTCATGAATCCACCCCTGCAGGCGACGCCGATTCAGTTGCGGGTGACGCTGCACCGTGTTGCGTGCAGGTCATGGCGGCGGCGGCCGCATCGTCGTGGACTGAGTCCAGCGTGAGCGCCGGCCCCGGCGAGATGGCGCCGGCATCGAGGGCATCACGATGGCGAGTCGTCAATCGAGATGCTCCGCGCGTGCTGCCCGTGGG
>DASZKQ010000177.1:0-12055 GCA_035552835.1 Mycobacterium sp.
CCGCAGTGTAGGAAAGCCGCTGTCGAGTTTCGTGGATCTTTGACAGCGCGCCGGCGGTAGCGTTGGACATACGATCCGCTCAGACTTGGTGCGAAGGGAGCGCGTCATGGCGACCGATCTAACGCTCTATCTCGACGACGAGCCCGGCGAGCTGGCCCTGATCGGCGACGTGTTGGGCAAGGCGGGCGTCAACATCGCCGGTCTGTGCGCCCTGACCAGCGGCGGAGGGCAGGCAGAGGTGCACATCCTGGTGCAGGACGCCACCCTGGCATTCGAGGCGCTGGAGGGCGCCGGAATCAAAATCGCCGAGGAGCAAGAGGTCATCGTGCTCGACATCAAAGACCGTCCCGGCGCGCTCGGCGAAGTCGTTCACAAGCTCGGTGCCGCGAAAATCAATTTGGAAACCGCCTACCTCGCCACCAATACCCGCTTGGTGCTTGGCGCGGACAACCTCGCCGACGCCAAGGCCGCGCTGGCCTGATGTTGATTTGGTCCCGCCCCGTAGAATCTCCTGCAGCGGCGTCGATCCGGCTATCACCGGGGAGCCTTCGGAAGAACAGCCAGTCAGGCCCAGTAGAGCCGAACGGGTAGGCCCGTCACAGCCGTCAACGAGCGGCCGCGCCCGGCGCGGCAATGCGGGGTGGTACCGCGGCGCTTGCGCACCGGCGCGACGTCGTCCCCGGGCCTGGAAGTGGCACGAGGGAGACGACGCGCGCAGTGACGGAGAACGCCTATCCCAAGCTGGCTGGCGGAGCACCCGACTTGCCGGCACTGGAACTCGAGGTGCTCGACTACTGGACGAGCGACGACACGTTCCGGGCCACCATCGCGCGGCGGGCTGACGCCCCGGAGTACGTGTTCTACGACGGCCCGCCGTTCGCCAACGGTCTACCGCACTACGGGCATCTGCTCACCGGTTACGTCAAAGACATCGTGCCGCGGTATCGCACCTTGCGCGGCTACAAGGTGGAACGCCGCTTCGGCTGGGACACCCACGGGCTGCCGGCCGAACTCGAGGTCGAGCGGCAGCTCGGGATAACCGACAAATCCCAGATCGACGCGATGGGCATCGCCGCGTTCAACGAAGCCTGCCGCGAATCGGTGTTGCGCTACACCGACGAATGGCAGGCCTATGTGACCCGTCAGGCCCGCTGGGTGGACTTCGACAACGACTACAAGACGCTCGATCTGTCTTACATGGAATCGGTGATCTGGGCGTTTAAACAGTTGTGGGACAAGGGTTTAGCGTACGAGGGCTACCGGGTGCTGCCGTACTGCTGGCGCGACGAGACCCCGCTGTCCAACCACGAGCTGCGGATGGATGACGACGTCTACCAAAGTCGGCAGGACCCGGCGATCACCGTCGGATTTCGCATCGCGGAGAGCGATGCAGAAGATCTAGCCGGCGCGCACCTGGTGGTGTGGACGACGACACCGTGGACCCTGCCGTCGAACCAGGCGGTCGCCGTCAATCCCGACGTCACCTACCTGCAGGTGCGGGCGGGGGAGCGCCGCCTGGTTCTGGCCGAGGCTCGACTGGGCGCCTATTCACGAGAACTAGGCGATGTGCCGGAGGTGCTGGGTACCTACCGCGGCAGTGATCTGGTGGGCCTGCGTTACCTGCCGCCGTTCCCGTATTTTATGGACTCGCCCAACGCTTTTCAGGTGCTCGGCGCCGAGTTTGTGACCACAGACGACGGCACCGGCATTGTGCACCTGGCGCCGGCCTACGGCGAGGACGACAAGGAGACTGCCGACAAAGCCGGCATCGTGCCGTTGACGCCCGTCGACGCCAAAGGCCGATTCGACGCGACGGTCGCCGACTACCAGGGCGAGCATGTCTTCGAGGCCAACTCGCAGATCATCCGGGACCTGAAAAACCAGAGTGGCCCGGCGACGGCCAACGGCGCGGTGCTGATCCGCCAAGAAACGTATGAGCACCCCTACCCGCACTGCTGGCGGTGCCGCAATCCGCTTATCTACCGGGCGGTGTCGTCGTGGTTTGTCAAAGTCAGCGAATTCCGGGACCGGATGGTCGAACTCAATCAGCAGATCACGTGGTATCCCGAGCACGTCAAAGACGGTCAGTTCGGTAAGTGGCTGCAGGGTGCCCGCGACTGGTCGATCTCGCGAAACCGCTACTGGGGCACGCCTATTCCGGTCTGGGTCTCCGATGACCCGGCCTATCCCCGGATCGACGTCTACGGCAGCCTCGACGACTTGGAGCGCGACTTCGGCGTGCGACCCGACAACTTGCACCGGCCACATATCGACGAGCTCACCCGACCCAACCCCGACGACCCCACCGGACGGTCGACGATGCGGCGCATCGCCGATGTCTTCGACGTGTGGTTCGACTCCGGGTCCATGCCCTATGCGCAGGTGCACTACCCGTTCGAGAACAGCGACTGGTTCGATACGCACTACCCGGGCGACTTCATCGTCGAGTACATCGGGCAGACCCGAGGCTGGTTCTACACGCTACATGTGCTGGCCACCGCGCTGTTCGACCGGCCAGCGTTCAAAACCTGTGTGGCGCACGGGATCGTGCTGGGCAGCGACGGGCAGAAAATGAGCAAATCGCTGCGCAACTATCCCGACGTCAGCGAGGTGTTCGACCGCGACGGGTCCGATGCCATGCGCTGGTTTTTGATGGCCTCGCCAATCCTGCGCGGCGGGAACTTGATCGTCACCGAACAGGGTATCCGCGACGGGGTGCGTCAGGTTTTGCTGCCGTTCTGGAACGCCTACAGCTTCTTGGCCCTCTACGCGCCCAAAGTCGGTACCTGGCGCACTAATTCAGCGCATGTCCTGGATCGTTACATCCTGGCTAAGCTGGCGGCGTTGCGCGACGAGCTGACCGATGGACTGGATGTCTGCGACATCTCCGGGGCATGCGAGCAGCTGCGTCAGTTCACCGAGGCGCTGACGAATTGGTATGTGCGACGGTCCCGTTCGCGGTTCTGGGAAGAGGATCCGGATGCGATCGACACCTTGCACACCGTGCTCGAGGTGACCGCGAGGCTGGCCGCACCGCTGCTGCCGTTGACCACCGAGATCATCTGGCGCGGTGTTACCGCCGAGCGTTCGGTGCACCTGACCGATTGGCCGGAAGCCGAGGTGCTGCCTGCCGACGCTGGGCTGGTCGCCGCGATGGATCAGGTGCGCGAGGTGTGCTCGGTGGCGTCGTCGCTGCGTAAGGCGAAGAAGCTGCGCGTGCGGCTGCCCCTGCAGAAACTCACGGTGGCCGTGGACAATCCGCAACGACTGGAACCGTTCGCCGATCTGATCGCCGATGAGCTCAACGTCAAGCAGGTCGAACTCACCGAGGACATCGACACCTACGGTCTTTTCGAGCTGACCGTCAACGCCCGGGTCGCCGGGCCGCGACTCGGCAAGGATGTGCAGGCGGCGATCAAAGCGGTCAAGGCCGGCGAGGGCGTCGTCAACGCCGATGGCACACTGACCGCGGGCCCGGCGGTGCTGCAACCCGACGAGTACAGCTCGCGGCTGGTGGCCGCCGACCCCGAATACACCGCGCCGCTCCCGGGCGGGGCGGGACTGGTGGTGTTGGACGCCACGGTAACGCCCGAGCTCGAGGCCGAGGGCTGGGCTAAGGACCGCATCCGCGAGCTGCAGGAGCTGCGGAAATCGACCGGGCTCGACGTCTCCGACCGGATCAGCGTGGTGATGTCGGTGCCGCCGCAGCGCGCCGATTGGGCCGGTACACATCGCGACCTGATCGCCGGGGAGGTCTTGGCTACCAGCTTCGACTTCGGCGAACCGGCGGATGGGGTGGAGATCGGCGACGGCGTGCGAGTCGCTATCGCGAAGGCCTAACGCCGCGAAAGGTTTCGCGCCTAGAGGTTACGCAGCGCGCGGTGTGCGTGCGGCCAGAACGGCATGCCGGCAACGATCGTGCCGCCTGCAGCGATGATCCCGATCGCGGCGTCGACGCTTTCGCGACCCTCGGTCGCCCAGTAGACGTCCTTGAGGTCGAGCAGCAGCGCCAACTCGTCGACGATCATCGCATTCGCCGACCCGAAGGCGATCGCGGCCGCGGGATGACGCCGTTGCCGCTCGGTTCCGCGCAGGCCCACGGCTGCCACGCACGCCAGCAATGCGATACCGATGTTGTAGTGGTGGAAGTGCTTGCCGCCTAGGCTCATACCTCCGCCCGACGGTCCATGTCCGGCACGGATCCAGTGGGTGAGCGTTCGCAGGCCGGCGAACGTGACGGTAAACGTCGACCAGGCCAGAACTGTCGCCTGTTCACCGGGTTCGAGCCGAGTGCCCCATTCGTCGCGTAGCCGCGCCCAGGCCCGGCCGATCTCGTTGCGCATCAGCCCGCCTTGAGCGCGCGCCAGCGCAGCCTGCGGCCATTGGCCTCGACCTGGACATCGTCAAAACCAGCTGTGCACAAGCGATCTGGGAACGTCTGCGGGTCTACCGGATTGCAGGTGTCGCGGAAATGCAAGATGCGGAACAGGGTTGACGCCGCGCTATCGCTGCCGGCAAAGACGCCGCCGGGCCGCAGCACTCGAAACGCCTCGGCGAACAACTGATCCTGCAGCGCGGGCGTCGGAACATGATGCAGCATGGTGAAACACACCACCGAGCTGAACTCCTCAGACGGTAAGCCGGTGTCCGTTCCGTCGCCCTGGATGATGCGGGCTCGGTCGCCGTACTTGCCCTTCAGCCGGTCGGCCATCGGCCGGTCGATCTCGACCGCGGTGTAGTGCGGCGCTTTTTCGATCAGCACCCGGATGTTGGCGCCGTAGCCAGGCCCGATCTCCAGGACGTTGCCGCCCAACTCGACGTTGCCGAGCACCCACGGCAACAGCGCGTTTTCGACAACTTTGAAGTAACGCTCGGAACTACAGCACATGCGGTGGCACAAGTTCATCGCCATGGAATCAAACGCTAGCGCAATAGCATCGGTAATTATGGACTCCCGTTGGGTGCTGCACCTCGACATGGACGCGTTCTTCGCGTCCGTCGAGCAGCTCACCCGGCCCACCTTGCGGGGCCGCCCGGTGCTGGTCGGCGGACTGGGCGGCCGCGGCGTGGTGGCAGGCGCGAGCTACGAATCACGGGTGTTCGGCGCCCGGTCGGCCATGCCAATGCACCAGGCACGCCGATTGATCGGCGTGACGGCGGTGGTATTGCCGCCGCGCGGCGTGGTGTACGGAATCGCCAGCCGCCGGGTCTTCGACACCGTGCGCGCAGCGATGCCCGTCGTCGAACAGCTCTCTTTCGATGAGGCGTTTGGGGAGCCGTCGGAGCTGGTTGGCGCCTCGCCGACCGAGGTCGAGCGGTTCTGCGAGGACCTGCGGCGACGGGTGCGCGAGGAGACTGGCCTAATCGCCTCGGTCGGTGCGGGCTCGGGCAAGCAGATCGCCAAGATCGCCTCGGGTATGGCCAAACCCGACGGGATTCGGGTGATCCGGCGTGTCGAGGAGAAGCCGCTGCTGGGTGGCCTTCCGGTGCGCAGGCTCTGGGGCATCGGGCCGGTCGCCGAGGAGAAGCTGCATCGGCTGGGCATCGAAACCATCGGGCAGTTGGCCGCGCTGAGCGACGCCGAGGTGGCCAGCATCCTGGGTGCGACGGTCGGGCCCGCGCTGCACCGGCTGGCCTGCGGGATCGACGACCGCCCGGTCGCCGAGCGGGCCGAAGCCAAGCAGATCAGCTCCGAATCCACCTTCGCGATTGACCTGACGAGCTTGGAGCAGTTACGCGAGGCGATCGACTCGATCGCCGAGCACGCTCATCAACGTCTGCTGCGCGACGGCCGCGGCGCCCGCACCGTCACGGTGAAGCTGAAGAAATCCGACATGAGCACGCTGACTCGTTCAGCGACGCTGCCCTATGCGACGACCGAGGCCGCCGCGCTGACCGCGATGGCCCGGCGGCTGTTGCTCGATCCCCAGGAGATCGGCCCGATTCGGCTTCTGGGCGTGGGATTTTCGGGTTTAACCGACGTGCGCCAGGAGTCGCTGTTCCCTGACTTGGAGCTGTCTGAGCCGGAGTCGCAGCATTCCGTGGAGACGGTATCCGCGGCCATGTTCGGCCCCGATCCGGAACCGTCGGCGTGGCGGGTGGGCGACGACGTAACATATCAAGACCTGGGGCATGGCTGGGTGCAAGGCGCCGGCCACGGCGTGGTCACGGTGCGATTCGAGACCCGCAGCTCAGGACCGGGGCCGGCTCGGACCTTCCAATCCGACACCGGCGAGATCGTGCGGGCCAATCCGGTCGACAGCCTGGACTGGCCCGACTACGTCGCCGCGCTGACCGAGAACTCCTCAGCGCAGGCGGTCGACGACGTCGCGCAGCGGTAGCTGTGCCGCCAATGCCGCCATCACCAGCACCCGCGCCTGACTCGGGGGCAGCCGCGACACCATCACCGCACCCGCATCGACCAGGTCGTGGCCGGGCCCATATCCCGGGCTTACCCGGCCACCGACGACCCGGGTGGAGATCGCGACCACGATTCCGTCTCGGCAATGCCGCCGCACTCCATCGATCACGGCATCGCCGGCATTGCCCGAACCGAGCGCTTCCAGCACGATGCCGCGCGCGCCGGCAACCACGCAGGCGTCCATCGCCACCGCGTCACCGCCGGGGTAGGCCGCGACGATGTCGACCCGCGGAGCGCTTGCCGCGCTCAGCTCGCCGAAGTAGGGGCGAGTCTTCGGCCGCGCCAGCAGCACCCCGCCGTCGACGCTGCCGAGTAGCTCACCGGCGAAACCGTCTCCCGTCGCCACCTTGTGCAGGCCCGACGGCTGCAGCACCCGGCCTCCGAAGCACACCAGCACACCCAGATCGCGTGCGGCGGGACTGGACGCCACCGACAGGGCGTCGCGCAGATTCCTCGGGCCGTCGGCGTCGGTCGCGTCGGCGCTGCGCAAGGCGCCGGTGATCACTAGCGGACTCGCGCCCGCATAGGTCAGGTCCAGCCACAGCGCCGTCTCCTCGAGGGTGTCGGTGCCGTGCGTGACGACGACGCCTTCGGCGCCGCGAGCCACTGCGGCCCGTGCCGACGCGCCGATCACATCCCAGTCGGCCGGGGTCAGCTGTGAGCTGTCCAGGGACAGCACGTCGACGACATCGACGTCCAGGCCGGCGGTCAACTCGGCGCCGCCGCGGGTTGGCCGCCGGACCCCATCGGCGGCGGTGCTGCTGGCGATCGTCCCACCGGTGGCGATGACGGTGAGGCGGCTCATGGGAGAGATCATCCCGCATCGCGCGGCGGAGCCGGGCGCGGCGGGTCGCCGCCAAATGGCGGCCTAAACGAGTCTCCCGAGTGGAAGGGCGATTTGACTGAGGTAGGTAAGGGTTTGTGCGCGGCCGGCCAGCTCACGGTGAAGTGGTGCGGGAGGTGCCGCCATGAGCAGCCGGTGCGCAAGATGTAGAGGAAGGCTCGAGGTATTCGCGCCAGCGGTGTGGTGGGCAGGCGCGCCCACCGCGGGGATGCTTGGGCACCAGGAAGCGGGCGATGCGCGCCCATGCGGTGTCGAGAGGTCCGATCGGTATGCCTAGGCGGTTTTGGGTGACATGACATTCGATGGTGGTCGGGTGGTCCGACACATCCCCGCTGGCCAGGGTGATGTCGGTGTCCTGTGGGATGGTGATCAGTGATGAGTCGGCACACCACATTCTGCTTCTGTCTCGATCCCACGGTCGAGCAGCGCGAGGTCTTGGCCCGGCATGCGGGGGCGTCGCGGTTCGCGTTCAACCAATGCCTGCGGATCGTGAAAACCGCGCTGCACCACCGCAAGACCAACCCCGGTGTCGAGGTACCGTGGACGCGGTTCGATCTGATCAACACGTTCAACGCGTGGAAGAAGACCGAGGACGCGGGCCGGGTGTTCGCCGTCGATTCCGAAAGAACCGTCGATACGGTCGTGACTGGGTTGGCCTGGCGGGGTGAGGTGTGTCAGCAGGTGTTCGAGGAAGCCGCCGCCGACCTCGGCAAGGGACTGGGGGCGTGGTCGGATTTCCGCTCCGGCAAGCGCAAAAGCAAGCGGGTCGGGTTCCCGCGGTTCAAGAAAAAAACCGGGGACATTCCGTCGTTTCGGCTGCGCAACAAACACCGCAAAGGGGGAAAGCCGCCGGCGATCCGGATCGGCGAGCACCACCGTCCCCGCTCGATCACGCTGCCCGGTATCGGGCCAATCGGGGTGCATGATGACACCCGCCGACTCCGGCGCATGCTCGCCACGGGCCGGGCCAAGATTTGCTGCGCCAGCATCAGCCATCACGGCGGCCGGTGGCGGGTGGCGCTGAACGTCGAGGCTGCCGACCTGCATCTCAACCAGCAGCACCCGCGCCGCGCCGCCAAAGACGCAGCCGTCGCCTGGGTGGGCGTGGATCGCGGGTTGTCGGCCTTCGTCGTCGCCGCTAGCGGCGACGGCACCGAGGTCGCCCGCATCGACGATGCGCCCAAAGCGCTGGCCGCTGGGATGAAACACCAGCGGCGGCTGGCCAAATCGTTGTCACGCAAGAAGAACCGCCGCGATGCTGCCGACAGGCTGGGGCGGCATCATCATCATCACGTCGCCAATGTGCGTCGGCATTTCCTGCACCAGGTGTCTAACGAGTTGGTCAAGACCCACGACCAGCTCGTCATCGAGAACCTGAACCTGACCGGAATGCTGCGTAATCATCGCCTGGCCCGGGCGATCTCCGATGCTGGGTGGTCAGAGTTCGCCCGCCTGATCAAGTACAAGCAAGCGTGGCGTGGCGGCCAGCTCGTCGAAGCTGATCGCTGGTACCCGTCGACCCGGCTGTGCCCACAATGTGGGGCCCTCAACAGTGACATGACGCTAGCTGATCGTATGTTCACCTGTGGTTGCGGGCATTGGGCTGACAGGGACACCAATGCGGCGACGAACCTGGCCTGCTGGGGCTACCAGCACGAAACCCTCGAAACCTCACCAGATCCCCGGACCCCCAAGCAACGGGGCCGGGCCACCAATGTCCGCCGACGGGATGGCGCTGACCAGCATCCTTCGTGTGCCGGTGAAACCAGCCCGGATGAAGCGGGAACCGACGTTCACACCGCACCAGCGGCCTGAACCGACGACGCCCGAGAAGGGCGGTGTCAACACTCAACAGAGTTGTTCGACACGCTTTAGTGGATGATGTAGGAGTGACAGACCAACCGACGGGATCGGCTGAGCCGGTGACTGAGGCCGCGACGGCCGGGGAGCCTGAAGCTCCCGCGCCGCGACGGCGACTGCGCCTGCTGCTGGTGGTCGCTGCGGTCGTGCTGGTGCTGGACATCGTCACCAAGGTGCTCGCCGTCAAACTGCTCATCCCCGGCCAGCCGGTGCCGATCATCGGTGACACCATCACCTGGACGCTGGTCCGCAATTCCGGGGCCGCGTTTTCGATGGCGACCGGATACACCTGGATGCTGACGGTGATCGCCACCGGCGTCGTGGTCGGCATTTTCTGGATGGGACGGCGGCTGGTGTCGCCGTGGTGGGCTATCGGCCTCGGGATGATCCTGGGCGGTGCGATGGGCAACCTGGTCGACCGGTTTTTCCGTTCGCCGGGCCCGCTGCAGGGACATGTCGTGGACTTCTTGTCGATCGGCTGGTGGCCGGTGTTCAACGTCGCCGACCCTTCGGTGGTCTGCGGGGCGATCCTGCTGGTAACCCTCTCGGCGATGGGCTTCGATTTCGACACTGTCGGCCGTCGGAAGCCGGACGACGCGCTCGACGTGGCAGCTGTCGCCGCTACCTCCGAGGACAGCGAAACACCGGACGAGCCTGCCGCAGGCGTCGACGATGAGCCGCAGGACGGCACCGTGGACCGGCCCAGGGCCGACCAACGCTAGCGCGGCGTTGGTGACCGACCGATCGATGCCGGTGCCGGAGGGCCTGGCGGGTATGCGCGTCGACGCGGGGCTGTCCCGCCTGCTCGGCCTGTCGCGCACCGCCGCCGCGGCGCTGGCCGAAGACGGCGGCGTCGAGTTGGACGGTGTGCCGGCCGGCAAGTCAGATCGCCTGGCCGCCGGGGCGTGGCTGGAGGTGCGGTTGCCTGAGCCGCCGGCGCCGTTGGAGAACACACCCGTCGATATCGAGGGCATGACGATCCTGTACTCCGACGACGACATCGTGGCGGTCGACAAACCGGCCGGGGTGGCCGCGCATGCGTCGGTCGGCTGGACGGGGCCGACGGTGCTCGGTGGGTTGGCCGCGGCCGGTTACCGGATCACCACCTCCGGGGTGCACGAGCGGCAGGGTATCGTGCATCGCCTCGATGTTGGCACCTCCGGGGTCATGGTGGTCGCGATCTCCGAGCGGGCCTATACCCTGCTCAAGCGCGCGTTCAAGCAGCGCACAGTCGACAAGCGCTACCACGCGCTGGTGCAAGGACATCCCGACCCGTCCAGCGGCACGATCGATGCGCCGATCGGCCGCCACCGCGGCCACGACTGGAAATTCGCCGTCACCGCCAACGGCCGCCACAGCCTCACGCACTACGACACCATCGAAGCCTTCGTGGCCGCAAGTCTGCTCGACGTACATCTGGAAACCGGCCGCACACACCAGATTCGGGTGCACTTTGCGGCATTGCATCACCCCTGCTGCGGCGACCTGACCTACGGCGCTAATCCGAAGCTTGCGAAAAAGCTTGGGCTGGAACGTCAATGGCTGCACGCTCGGTCGTTGGCATTCACACATCCCGCCGACGGACGACAAATGGAGATCGTCAGTCCCTACTCGCCGGATCTGCAGCACGCCCTGGACGTGTTGCGGGCCGAGGGTTGAGGTTAGTTTCGCATCCGGCGCGGGTAGCTTTTGGCTTCCTCTAGCCACTCCCGTTCCACCCGGCCGATCTGCAGCGATAGAAGCGCGACTGTGGGATTGTCGCAGCTGATTTCGTGCGCAGTACGATACTTTGCGGCTTCGCCGGTGGTAGGCAGATGCGGCCGCAAGCCTTCGAACCACTCGTCGCCGACGACGTTGGGCGCGTCATTGTCGCGCGGCCCGCCAGCCCACTGGCGGTAGGCATCCCGTGCAGTCGCCAAGCCTGCCCGCCACTGCTTAACCGCTTCGGCTCGCTGGGAGTGCACGTTGGCGATCATTTGGTGTTTGTGCTCGGAACTTGCGGCCATCCACGGAAACCACGTGTCGGCCATCAACCTCACAACGCCCAAGATGCCCGCGGTGGACGCGCCCGCTGCCACACCGACGAGGCCCATTGTCGCCATGCTCATGCTGCGGATCGTTGCATGAATTCAAGACTGCGGCTTGCGGGCCTCGACGAGAACCCGGGATGAGGACGCCACAAACTGCCCGTCACGGGTGATCTGGTCATGCAGTTCGCGCAGCCGCTCGCGATAGCGGTCGACGGTGAAACCCGATACGATCCAGGGCAGCTTGCGCAGAAAGTAGATAACGGCGCCGATGTCGAAGAACTCGGCGCGCAACCGCTCCATGCGCAGATCGATGACCTGCAGCCCGGCCGAGTTTGCCTGAGCTCTCTGAGTATTCGGGTGAGACGAGTCCGCCCAATTGGGCTGCGGTCCGCCGAAGTATTCTTTCAATTCGAACATAAATGCGGGGCCGCCCTGCTGGGCGAAGTAGGTTCCGCCAGGGCGCAGCACCCGGGCGATCTCCCTCCACCGCAGATTTGAAAGTGGATGTCGGCTGGTCACCAGGTCGAATGCCTCGTCGGCGAACGGCAGCGTTGGCTCGTCGCGGGTTGCCACCACCAGGACGCCGCGCGGGTGTAGCAGTTTGGTGGCCAGCGCCGCGTTGGGTGGCCAGGATTCGACGGCGACCATCGTCGGCGGGAACTTCTCCGCCCCGGCCAAGACTTCGCCACCGCCGGTATCGATATCCAGAGCGGCCGACACGGTGGCCAGCCGCCGGCTCATTTGTCGCTGGTAGCCCCACGACGGGCGCTGTTCGGTGGCGCGGCCGTCCAGCCACGAGAAATCCCAGCCATCCACCGGCGCGGCCGCGGCCTCGGTAACCAAATCCTCGAATGTTCGGGGCATGCATGCATTGTCGATCGGGGCGGTTCTCGATCGTCA
>DASZKQ010000178.1:0-3242 GCA_035552835.1 Mycobacterium sp.
CGGCCCGATGACGACCGGTCGCGCGGGAATGCCTTGCGCGAGTGCTTCTTTCAGCTCAGAGAGCACCTTGTCGGGGTTCAGGGAGAACTTGGTCGCGGGCTCGATCTCGGGAACCAGGTAGTGGTAGTTGGTGTCGAACCACTTGGTCATCTCCAGCGGCGCCACGTCCTTGTTACCGCGCGCGGCGGCGAAGTAGCGGTCGAGATCGTCGGAAACTTGTGCGGCCCGGGCCGGTAGGGCGCCGAGCAGGACCGCCGTATCGAGCATCTGGTCGTAGTAGGAGAAGGTGTTCACCGGTACCGAGTCCAGGCCGGCGGTGGCGAGGTCGGCCCACATGTCGCGACGCAACGTGGCGGCGACGGACTCCAGCTCCGATCGGCTGGTGCGTCGGGCCCAGTAGCCCTCGGTCGCGCGCTTGAGTTCGCGTCTCGCGCCGATGCGAGGAGAACCGGTAACTGTGGCGGTGAAGGGTTGAGGGGTCACTTTACGTCCTTTATTCCAACGGTCTGGTCACCGCCGGCGGACGAGCAGCCGATTCCGTCGCGGTGCGCACCTCCGGCACACAAACCGCAACGGCCACGGCCAAACGCCCATTCCACGAGGCGATGAGCCCGCCGGACGCGGCGCGCCCGGCACAGCCGGCAGGTCTTCGGACTCGCAGGCGCGCACCGGGTGGTGCTCCTACTGGCCGTCGCTTCCCAGTCGTGTGACCAGTGCTGTTGACGGCGGTCGTTCCTGCATACCGCTGCGGGACAGTCCCGGACTCTCACCGGGTTCCCTCTTGCGAAGCATGTCTAACCTGCCTCGCTCGATGCCGGCGCCGCGTGGTGCGGCGACGGCAGACCAGCTGCGTAGGGCAGCCTACTCGGTGGCTTGGCGGGGTTGCTGAGCCAGCGCCTCGGCGACGGGGGTCTCGCCGTTGTTGAACTCGATCGTTCGGCCGATGGTCGAGTCGTCTGCCAGCGCGGCGGCCACGACGAGCGCCACGTCGGCGCGCGAGACTTCGCCTTTTCCCCTGCCCAGTGCGATGCGGCCGGTGGCCGGCTCGAGGGTGAGATGGCCCGGTCCCAGCACCGTCCAATCCAGGTCACTGGCCCGCAGGTGGGCATCCGCGGCCGCCTTGGCCTCCGCATAGGCAAAGAACGAATCACTCGGCTGCACACCATGATCCGGACCCGCGCCGAAGTAGGACACCATCACGAACCGGTTGACGCCCGCTTGCGCGGCGGCATCGATCACCCGGATCGCCGCGTCCCGGTCGACGGCATAGGTTCGCGCCGGGTTGCCGCCACCGGCCCCGGCGGAGAAGACGACCGCGTCATGCCCGGCCAGCAGATCCGCCAGCGCATCGGTGTCGAGCCGCTCGATGTCGGCGACCACCGGGCGGGCGCCGGTGGCTCCGACGTCGCCGGAATGATCGGGATTGCGGAAGACCGAACTGACGGCGTCGCCGCGTTCGGTCAGGATGCGGGCCAGCTGCAGCGCGACCTTGCCGTGTCCGCCGATGACGACGATCCGTGCCATGCCTCCGACGGTAGCGCCCCTACAGCTTTACCCGCCCCATGATCAGGTCGATGATCGGCTTGCCCGGCGGGTATGCGTTGGTGAGCGAGGCCATCGTGTGCCCGTAGTCGACCAGCAGCGTGATCCCGCTGATGCCGAAGGCGGCGGCGCTGTTCAGGAACGCCATGACGTCGCCCATTTGCTCCGGGGTGTGCACCTTGGAGCCGGTCTCTTCGCGGTAGTCCTGGGCGAAGGTGAGCCAGAGGTCGGCGTTGGCCTGGGCCAACGGGGTGTCGGTGGGGCCCGGGCAGATCGCGTTGATCCGGATGCCCTTCTTCAGCAGCGGGTAGCCCTGGGTTGCGACGTAGGTGTTGACGACCTTCTTGGAAAAGCCGTAGTGGATGATGCCTTCGGCCTCGTGCGCCTTGACCCACTGTTGCGCCGCCGCGAAGTCCGGCGTGGCCAGGAACTCCGTCAGCAGCTCCAGGTCGTTCTCCCAGCCCATGCCGGCCACCGACGAGATGAAACAGATCGCCGAGCCCGAGGGGAGCTGGTTCTTCTCGAGCAGCCGGTCGATGAGATGCCGGTGGCCGATGAAGTTGATCGCCATCAGGTCGGTTGTCCCGTCGGCAATGCCGGCGGCCGAGAACACGGCATGGATCGGACCGTCCAGCTGCTCGAGCGCGGCGTCGATCGACGCGGTGTCGCGCAGGTCCACCTGGATGGACTTGGCGACGTCGTATTTCACCGGCGCGTAATCCATCACGATGACTTCGGCGCCGAGCTCGCCGGCCGACTTGGCCGCCGCGGCGCCCATGCCTGTCGCACCACCGACAACGAGCGCGCGCTTGCCGTCGTAGCGCAACCGATCGACAATGGTCATGGAAATCCCCTTCTCGGTAACTGCCAACCCGGTTCTAATTGCCCAACTGTATGGGTAACAGTTATTTGGTTCAATACCGGGTCCGGTTTAAATTAGACGGTCTTACTTGCCGCGAACGGCGACGCCCCGCAAGAAGGTGTCACGGGCGTGCACCAGCGCCGCCCGACGGCCGATGGCGCGAAGAATGTTCTCCGGTATCCACTGCAGGCCGATGACGCACCGTGCCAGCATCGCGGTGGAGGGAGCGTCGACGCGGATCTCGCCCGACCGGATTCCTTCGGACAGCAGTGATTTCATTTGCCGAAGCCGCGTCGCATACAGCCAGCCGGGGTTGGGGGTGTTCGGTGGGGACTGCCGCATCCAGGCGAGCTGAATCCTGAACTCGTCGGAAAACCGATCAAGCGCATTGACGTTGACCCAGCTCAGCGCGTCGAGCTTCTCGATGGGCGCAGCGTCCGAGCGCAGCACCGCGACCCATCCCGCCTCGACCTTCCTTCCGAAGGACTCCATGATCGAAGCGAGGAGCTCGTCTTTGGATCCGATCACGCGATACACGGTCCCGGTACCAAGACCCGCCGCCGAGGCGATGTCTCTGATGGTGGTGACTTCATACCCTTTGCGCCCGAACTCCGTTCGTGCCACGGCACGAATGTGGGCCGCTTTGTCAGTAGGATCGGCGTCGCTGTCGTCGGCCCACGTCTCGATGACAGCGTTAGCGGCTGCAAAGGCGCTGGATCGATCCAATGCCGGATCCGTGTGCGGGCCGGCCGCCAACCCTTGCAAGATGATTCGGCACAGCAGCTCGGCCACCTGGTCGGTGGAAGCATTGTGGCGCATGACGTCAAGCCCGACCTGC
>DASZKQ010000179.1:0-4733 GCA_035552835.1 Mycobacterium sp.
CAACCTAGACAAGGAGCAGCGACAATGACCAAGCCAAGCCAAACCCTGGGCGGGCGGCTACCGCTTGCCGATCCGACAACACTGACCGGCGCACAGCGCGACCTGTTCGAGGCGCTGAAGGCTACGTGGGAGCCGTTGAGCCACAAGGCGGGGGTACAGATGACGACCGCCGACGGGCGGCTGATCGGCCCGTACAACCCCTTCCTTCTGCACCCCGAGGTGGCGGCGAAGTTCTCGGAATTCCAGGCCGCCGAGTCGACCTACACGACGCTTTCGAAGCGGGTGCGCGAAGTGGTGATCATCGTGGTGGGCGCCGTGTGGGGTGCCGAGTATGAGCTCTACGCGCACTGTGCTCTGGCGCGCAAAGCCGGCCTCTCCGACGTTGCCGTTACGACACTTGCCAACGCCGGTATACCTGACGACCTGAGCGAACACGAGAAGATCGCAGCGCGTCTGGCGCGCCAACTGTCAACCAGCCACCGCGTCGACGACGAGCTGTATCGCGAGGCCGAACACGCCTTCAGCACAACCGGTTTGTTCGACATCGCCGCCCTGATGGGCGAATACCACACGGTCTGCGCGGCGCTCACCCTGTTCGAGGTACCCGCGCCGAACTAGATCACATGCCATCACGGCCAGAAAGAAGACCACCATGGCAACCGTCGCACTTGCCGACATCAGTCCAATCGCCAGCTTTCCGCCGCACTTCTTCCTGGAGAACCTTGCGGTGCGGGCCGACGGCTCGATCCTGGTGACCGTTCTCAACCACAAACAACTTTGGTATGTGCCCGCTCCCATTGGCGGGCAGCCCGTCACCCCGACACCGGTGCATACCTTCGATGGCTTTGCGATGGGCATCGTCGAAACCCAGCCCGACATCTTCTACGTCAGCACGGCCGGCTACGCCACCCTCGAGCGATTCGATATGCGCGGCTGGGCCCCCCGCACGCCCGTGAAATCGACACGGGTCCTGACCTTCGACCAGCCCGCCGGTCTCAACGGCGCGTGCCTGCTCGCCCCGCGCGTCATTCTGCTCGCCGACTCGCTGGCAGGCTTAATCTGGCGAGTAGACCTGGCCGACGACGGCCTCACCGCGACCGCCTCGCGGTGGCTGCAACACCACACCATGGCGCCCGATCCCGACAACGGACTCACCTCGCCGCTCGGCCCGCAGCCCGGAATCAACGGCATCCGTCACGCGGCACGAACCAACATCGTGTACTACACCTCCACGGCGCAAAAGCTTTTCATGCGCGTGGCCGTCGACCCCGCCACGCACAAGCCGGTTGGCCAGCCCGAAGTCGTGGCCGCCGACATCACGGCCGACGACTTCTGCCTCGACGAAAACACCGCGGTGGCCTACCTGACCACCCACACCGACAACACCATCGTTCGCGTGCCGATCAACGCCGGCGACGAACGCGCCACAACCAGCGTCGTGGCGGGGGACCCCTTCACCGAACAACTCGTCGGACCCTCAAGCGCGGCCTGGGCACGCGGACGCTCAGACTACGGCCGCATCGCCTACGTGACCACCGACGGCGGCCACACCGCCATCGCGTACCACCGCCCAGGCAGCGACGGAATCATCCGCCCCGCGCGGGTCGTGCGGGTGCAGTTCGACCCAGAAAGGCCAGCTCGATGAGCGCCCGATGATTGCCCGTCAGCGAACTAACTCCACCGGCGCACGCCTGACATCCCCGCCAACCAACGCCTTTCCCACCGACAGGAGTTACTCATGGCCACCGCCATCCGTGCCGTCAAAACCGGCACCATCCGCATCCGCCCGTCCCACCGCGCCACCGACATGAGCAAACTGAGGTGGCGTCGTCGGCTGGCGGTAATCCTCGACCGGGACTGGACCCAGCCGCTGCCGATCTACACCTACCTGATCGAACACGACGAAGGGCTGCTCCTGCTCGATTCCGGCGAGTGCGCCCGCAGCGCCAAGCCCGGCTGGTTCCCCTGGTGGAACCCATTTTTCAGCCGCGCGGTAGACATCCACGTCGAACCCGACGATGAGATCGGCCCTCGGCTGCGCTCTCTGGGCATCGACCCGACCAAGGACCTCAAATCGCTGGTGCTGTCCCACTTACACCACGATCATGCCGACGGCCTGAGCTACTTCGAGGGCACCGACATCGTCGTCTCCGACGAGAACTTCAAAGCCGCCCGCCCGCGCATCACCGGTTCCTTGCTCGCCGCCGTCCCCGGACAGTGGCCGTCGTGGTTCGCGCCCCGCCGCGTCACCCTCGACGGGCCGCCCGCGCAGTCATTCGACCGCAGCTACCCACTGACCGCCGACGGGGCGGTCTTCGCCGTCCCCACCCCGGGCCACATGGTCGGCCACATGTCGGTGGTGGTCCGCACTCCTGAGGTGTCGTACTTCCTCGCTGGTGACGCGACCTACGACGAGGGGCTGCTCAAGCAGCGCATCGTCGACGGACTCTCCGAGAACCTCGGGCTGTCGCTGAACACCCTCGACCGCATCGCCGCATTCGCTCGGTCCGAACCGACCGTGCTGCTGCCCGCGCACGATCCGCTCGCTGAACAGCGCTTGGCGGAACGCATTACACTCACAGACGACTAAGCACCAGGGCGAACCATCCGAGCCAGCGGTCTAGGAGTTCTGTGAGATCCGATGGGTCGACCTCGGTGAACTTGCGGGCAAGCTGGGTCCCGGCCATCCATCACAGGCCCTGCCCACGTTTGTCTTGAAACAGACGACATATGAGAGTCTCAGAACTCGCTCTCAACCCTCCCCGGCATCTGTCTCGCAAGCGATCGTTCGACTACGTTGAGTCACGCCAAATCGGCTTGCTTGGGTGCTCAACGTTTTCGTGCGGCGTAGTCGCGGAGGCTGCGTCGAATATTCTGGATCGCAGTACAGACTGTAATCTCGACTCTGATCGAGATCAAGGGCTATGATTGGCCGCATGAGGAGGCCACCGTCCAAGCTGGTCCAGCGACTGGTCAGTGCGAGCGAGGAGGTGCTACGCCCAGATCCGGCACTTCGGTTGGAGGACATCGCGACACTGATCGGCTCAGCTCGCGCAACGCTCTACTACCACTTCTCGGGCCGCGACGACCTGGTCGCGTTCCTACTGGAAGAGAACCTGCGCGTCGCCGCCGAGACAATCGAGCTCGCCGTCACACCCACCGGGTCACCAGTCGTCCAGCTGCGCTCAGCGATAACCGCGCTCGTAGGGTTCCTCGGGGGGCATCCCGGAGTATGCGCCGGGCTGCTCTCCTTCGCGGGAGCCACCGGACGACTAGGAACCCTGATGGCCGCCAAGGACGCGAAGCTCGCCACGCCACTTCGAAAGCTCCTCGACGAGGGCGCCGCCACCGACCAATTCACGATCAGCGACTCCCGCGACGCCGCCAACGCCATCCTCGGGGCTGCACTGATCGCTACGCTCACCCGCTGGGAAGATGGCCGCGACACACAAGATCCCGAGTTTCAGCACGCACTGACCGACCAACTCGTCCGGAGTGTTGCACACGCCTGAACAAGCGCGGCCCCAAGGGGTCAAAGGGCAGGACACGGTGCCCGACGACGGACGACCGGACTGGCCCGTCCGCCTTCGAAACGACGAGGTTGTGGGTTCGAAGCCGCCACCCCGACGGGCCCGGGGTTGGAGCCGACTTCGGTTACCCATGGAACGTTCCTGTACAACTCGATCTATCGCTCCGATCATCAGGCCGCTGCGCCTCCGCCGGCGTCGGTAGTGCTCGCGACCGAATAAATGAGTATCTATGCGTCAGTCTGCGTCGACGAGGAACACCGGATGCCGATGCTCCTCGGCTTGGAAGGCCTCTAGGCCGTCGCGCGGAGTCGCCTCGAAAGCCCCCCGCACGAACGGGTTGATCCGAGCCGAAAACGTCCGTCGCAGCTGCATGGCGACCTCGGCTCGGCGTCCGTCGGTGACCTCAGTGCAGCGGATCGTCTCCACCCGTCGGCCCCGACGGAGGCGCGCGGTACCAGCCGCTCGGATGTTCGCCACCCAACCAGTCTCGCCGAAGATCGAGACCAACCAGCGACGGCCGTCGTGACGGAAGATCACAATCGGGACGGTGCGCAGCGCTCCGGTTCGTCGTCCAGGGGTGTCAAGTAGGTAGAGACGCCCCAGTGGAAATCCGGCCCTGAGCAGCGCGATCGGGATCCGGGAGAACACGAGCATGGCAACAGGCAGACCTGGTCGGAAGTGGTTCATATGCGCCCTTAGCGTCTGTGCTCAATTTTAGATTATAGTCTAGACTCAGTTACAAACTATAGTCGAAGATTGGAGTTCGGAGCCATGCCTGATTGGACCGCAGCAGAGCTGCCCTCGTTCGCCGGGCGCACCGCCATCGTCACCGGCGCCAACAGTGGCCTGGGTGAGGTGACCGCCCGCGAGTTAGCCCGGGTCGGTGCCCACGTCATCGTGGCCGTGCGCAACACCGAGAAGGGTAAGACCACCGCCCAGCAGATGACCGGCGACGTCGAGGTGCGTCGACTCGACTTGCAGGACCTGTCCTCGGTACGCCAGTTCGCCGACGGGGTAGACACGGTTGATGTCCTGATCAACAACGCCGGCATCATGGCCACTCCGTACGCGCTCACCGCCGACGGCTTCGAGAGCCAGATCGGCACCAACCATCTCGGTCATTTCGCGTTGACCAACCTACTGCTGCCCAAGCTCACCGACCGCGTCGTGACGGTGTCGTCGGTGATGCACAGGATCGGCCGT
>DASZKQ010000180.1:0-6253 GCA_035552835.1 Mycobacterium sp.
GCTTCCTTGAATGGCTCGCGGACCGCGGCGAGCGCGATCCGTTCCCGACCAAACAGATGCCCCGCCACATCGGGCACGTCGGCGTGAAGGAACTGGCGTGCCAGCCCGTAGGCCACACCGGTTTTGAGTTCGATGGCGTCGTCATAGAGGAATGGCTCGCTTGCGGCGGTGCCGGGCAGCCGCTGAAGCCGATGTAGCGGCTGTTGAGCGAGGCAAACCCTCCCGAGATGCTACGAAAAGTGCTTACTGCAACAAGAATTCGTGCTCTCGGCTGTGTGGACTGTTGAAGCACACGGTGCGCTAGATCGGGGATAGACACGCGTAGAGTGTCGGGCGGGTTGTCGGGTAGATGCTCGATGCACTGGTCAATCAGTGCCATCAAGGTTGCAAGCTTGTAGGTCGCCGTCCGCAGGCTCGTATCCAAAATCGCAACGACCCGCTGGCCGAGCAGCAGTGGGTCAACGACGTGATCAGACATAGCAATTGATCAGTATGAGCAGGCATATGACGGTATCGGGCCGAAACACGGCAATCTCGAAGAGCATATTGGTTCGCATTTAGCCGCACATCCACGGTGCGGCTACGACGAGCTTGAGGGCGCAGGCGGTAACGTTTTTGCCGGAAAGAGACAGCAATGTGGTCAAGAAGGCGCCTGGCCGCCCTCTTGGGGGCGGTGCTGCTGGTTAGCGTGATGCTGGCCAGTGCGGTGCCCACGTCGTATGACCCGCCGGCCTTCGTCACGAATCCGGTCGACCACGTCGACACCCTGGTCGGCACCGGGACAGGTGGCCAGCGGGTGGGGGAGATCAACAACTTCCCCGGCGCCTCTGTGCCGTTCGGGATGGTGCAGTACTCGCCGGACACCGCTGGCAACTACGCGGGCTACGACCACGGCAACCGACAGGTGACCGGATTCAGCATGACGCACGCCTCGGTGGGGTGTGCAGCATTCGGTGACATTTCAATGCTGCCGACCACGGCCCCGATCGGCTCCGAGCCCTGGGACGCCACCGAAGAGATCGCCCACGACGACACCGAGGTCGGCGTGCCCGGCTACTACACAGCGCGGTTCCCCGCAACGAAACTGACCGCGGAACTCACCGCCACCACCCACACCGGGGTGGGCCGGTTCACCTACCCCGACAACGGCCACCGCGCTTTGCTTTATGTGAATTCCGGTGCGTCACTTGGGGGTACCTCGGCCGCGAACATCCAGATCGGCGATGACAACACGACGATCACTGGATCGGCGACCAGCGGTGGGTTCTGCGGCAAGGACAATGTCTACACGGTGTACTTCTCGATGAAGTTCAGCCGGCCGTTCACGTCCTACGGAACCTGGGACGGCTACTCTGTCTTCGCCGACACCCGCAGCGCGTATTCGAGTTACACCGGGTCCAGCGGTGGATACGTGGGCTTCCCGGCAGGCTCACGGGTCGAGGTGCAGACTGCGCTCTCCTACGTCAGCCTCGACGGAGCGCGAGCCAACCTCGCCGCCGAGGACAAAGGAAGTTTCGACGACGTCCGCGCCGCCGCGGCGAAAGACTGGAATGCCAAGCTGTCTCGCATCGCGATCGCCAGCGCCGATGCCGGCGACACCGAGACCTTCTACACCGCGCTCTACCATTCGTTGTTGAACCCCAACACCTTTAACGACGTCGACGGTCGCTATATCGGATTCGATGGCGATGTTCACACGCTGGCTGCCGGGCACACCCAGTACACCAACTTCTCCGATTGGGACACCTACCGCGGGCTGGCCTCCCTGCACGGATTGCTGTTCCCGGAGCAGGCCAGCGACATGGCCCAGTCGCTGGTGAACGATGCCGGGCAGAGCGGGTCGTTTCCGCGGTGGGCGCTGGCGAATACCGCGACCGCGGAGATGACCGGCGACAGCGTAGTCCCGTTGATGGTGAACTTTTACGCCTTTGGTGCCAAGGATTTTGACGTCGACACGGCGCTGCGCTATATGGTCAAAGCCGCGACCGAAGGCGGCGCCGGTCTTAACGGTTACCTGGAGCGGCCCGAAATCGCCAGCTACCTTCGGCGGGGCTACCTGCCGCTGAACGCGGACTCCTGCAGTGGTGGTGCGATCCCCGGTGCCTCGATCACGTTGGAGTGGTCGGTCGACGACTTCAGCATCTCCCGATTCGCCGACGCGTTAGGCGATTCCGCGACCGCCGCCGAATTCCAGAACCGGGCCCAGTACTGGCAGAACCTGTTCAACTCCACCACCCACTACATCTCGCCGCGGGATGCCATGGGCTTCTTCCTCGAGGGGCCCGGGGTCGTGCAGCCCGCCCAGGGTTGCTTCAGCCAGCTCGGATTTGACGAGGGCAACGCCGAGCAATACGTCTGGTATGTGCCGCAGAACATCGCTGGCTTGGTGACCGCTCTGGGCGGCCGAAAGGCGGTGGGAGAACGGCTCGACCGCTTCACCAAGCAGCTCAACGTCGGCCCGGAAGAGCCCTATCTGTGGGCCGGCAACGAGCCGGGTTTCGATGTGCCGTGGCTGTACAACTACATCGGTCAACCGTGGAAGACTCAGCAGCTAGTCGATCGGGTGCGCAGCGATTTGTTTTCTCCAACACCCGACGGCGAGCCGGGCAACGACGACCTGGGCGCGATGTCCAGCTGGTACGTGTGGGCCGCTCTCGGCCTGTACCCGAGTACGCCGGGAACGCCGATCCTTACCGTGAACACACCGCTTTTCGATCGCATCGTGATCGAGCTGCCTGCAGGCAAATTCATCAAGATATCGGCGCCGGGCGCATCCGGACCCAACCGGATGCACTACATCAAGAACCTTCACATCGACGGCCGGTCCACCGATCAGACGTATCTTCCGGAGTCGATCATCCACGCCGGCGGCGACTTGGCGTTCACGCTTTCTCCTCGGCCCAACAAGGTCTGGGCCACTGGCGGCTCCTCCGCGCCGCCATCGTTCGGTGCGGGCAGCTCCACGGTGACCGTTAACGTTTCGCCCGCCGTCATCAACATCGCGCCCGGAGGCACGGTCAACGTGACGGTCGCTGTCCAACGGATGATCGATGGCCCCGGCGGCTATACCATCACCGGCGCGTCCGACACCCAGGGAATCAAGGCGGGAAAGGTATCCGGACAGTTCGCCGCCGACGGATCCGCCAGTGCGACCGTCGCCATCAAGGTCGCGCAGTCGGTGGCCGACGGGTACTACCCGCTCGTTCTCACCACCAAGGCCGGCGACGGCACTAGGACGTTCACGTTGCTCGTCACCGTCGATCGGGGCTGAGCAGCGGGTGCATGCTGGTACCCATGACCCGAAACGAGATCACCGAGCACATCGTCGTCGCCCGCCTGGCTAAGGGCTTGACCTGGCAAGAGTTGGCCGACGCGATCGGCCGGCCGGCGGTGTGGACCACCTCGGCGCTGCTGGGCCAGCACCCGATTCCCGCCGAACTCGCCCATGTGCTCGTCGAAATGTTGGGTCTCGACGAGTCGGCGGTCGCGGTGCTGGCCGCACCGCCCATGCGCGGCGGGCTGCCCACCGCGGTGCCCACCGATCCGACCATCTACCGCTTTTACGAGGCCCTACAGGTGTATGGCGGGGCGATCAAAGAGCTCATCCATGAGCAGTTCGGTGACGGGATTATGAGCGCGATCAACTTCAGCGTCGATTTGCAGAAGAAAACTCACCCGTCGGGCGATCGCGTGGTGGTGACATTCGACGGTAAATTCCTTCCCTACGACTGGGTTTCAGCAGAAGGCTGACGACGCGGCCGCCGGCGATGTGGCTACTGCGCTCGTGTGAGGCCGTAAAGAAACCGTCAACAAACGATCGGCGTCAGCCTTCCGCGCTAACATCCAGTAATGCGTGGTCAGGTCTACTTCGAGGCCGATTGGCGGCGCGAAGCGCTGCGCACCAACTTGTGGCTCGTCCCGGTTTTGACAACGGTTGCGGTAGTCCTGCTTTTCGCCATCACCTACATCGTCGATCGCTCGGCCTATGACGGAATCATCCAGCTGCCTACGTTCGTGCTGAACGGCAGCGCCGACTCGGCTCGAGTTGTGTTGGCCACGGTCGCCGCCGCGATCATCACCGTGGTCGGCATCGTTTTCTCGATCACCATCGTGGCCCTGACGCTGGCCTCGACGCAGTTCGGCCCGCGGATGCTGCGAAACTTCGTGCGAGACCCGGGGACTCAACTGTCGCTCGGAACATTCGTCGCGTCGTTCTGCTATGCGATGATCACGCTGGTCTCGGTGGGCGGTGGCCCGCATGGTGATTTCGTCCCGCATTTGTCGATCACGGTGACGTTTACGCTGACGTTGGCTGACGTGGCTGTGCTGATCTACTTCCTTAATCACATCGCCACGATGATTCAGCTTCCAGTGGTGATCGCCCGCGTCGCGGGAACACTGGCCGTGGAGATCGACGCCCTGGATCGTAGCGAATCGTACGGTGTCGGCGCCGGGCGCGGCCCGTCGCACGAGGAATTGCTGTCGAAGTTGGCCGAGTCCGGTGCCGCGATCCGCACGCCGCGCAGTGGCTATCTTCAGGTCATCCGCCATGACGTGCTGGTGAAAATCGCTACGAAGGCCAACGCGGTGGTCCAATTACCCTACCGCCCGGGGCATTTCCTGGTTGCCGGCCAGGTGATGGCCTGGGTGTGGCCGCCAGAGGCTGCCCCAGCTGTCGCAGTGCGTCTTGCACTGGGCCACGTCACGGGTGCATATCGGACCCTGCCGCAAGACATTTCGTTTGGCTTCGATCAATTGGTCGAGATCGCTTTGCGTGCGCTGTCACCCGCGGTGAACGACACATTCACGGGAATGACCTGTATCGACTGGATCGCCGACTGTCTGTGCCGGATTTCCACCTCCTGGCGGCCGCAACGGATCCGGCGCGACCCAGAGGGAAACATCCGCGTCATCGCCTTCGTCGCCGATTTCAATCGACTTGTCGAGCGCACCTTCGACACCATCCGCCAGGCGGCAATCGGCATGCCCGCCATCATGATTCGCCAACTCGAAGCGCTTGCCAAGGTCATCGAACAAACCCCCGACCGGAAACGCCGGACGGTGCTTCTCCGCGAAGCCGAAGCAATCCAGAGATTAAGCCTGGCCACGGTAACCGAGCCCACCGACCGCGACGACGTCACGAGCCGCTACGAGATGGTGATGGCGCTGATCGATCCCAACGCGCCGCCCCGGCTCGCCGACGTCACGCCGATTGGCGACGGATCCGGCTACGGCAAGGCCGCGCCCGCCGTCTGAGCCGCGCGACCACTGTCATCGGCAGCGGCTACAGTCGGCGCTCATGAGCCCCGAACACTCGACTCCACTGAAGGCGGACCTCGTCCTATCCGGTGGCGGCGTCAAAGGCATCGGCCTGGTCGGCGCCGTCGTCGCGCTGATGGAAGCCGGCTACACCATTCAGCGTGTCTCGGGCACGTCAGCCGGCTCGGTCGTCGGCGCGATCCTCGCCGCCGGTTCACAGGGCGGCCAGCCGCTGACGCCCGACGAGGTCAAGCAACTGGCGATGACGGTGCCGTATCGCAAGTTTCTTGATCCCACACCTATCACCGGTATCCCGCTGCTCGGTCCCGCCTGGGGTGTGCTGAGCGACGAAGGTATCTACAAAGGAGATTTCGCGCACGACTGGATCCGTTCTCAGCTGGAGAACCTGGGGGTGCGCACCTTCGGGGATCTGGCCGTCGACGACGACCACCTGTTACCGGAGCGGCGCTACAAGCTGGTGGTCACCGTGGCCGATGTGACCACCGGGCAGATGGTGCGACTGCCATGGGACTACCAGAGGCTCTACGGGCTCGACCCCGACGAGCAGCCAGTCGCCAGTGCCGTCCGCGCTTCGATGTCGATTCCGTTCTTTTTCCGCCCCGCCAAGCTGAAGAGCGCCAACGGCATGACGTCCACCCTGGTTGACGGAGGCCTGCTGTCGAATTTTCCGATCGACTCCTTTGCCCGGGCAGACAATAAACCGCCACGCTGGCCCACCTTCGGCGTCACCGTGCTACCGAATCTTCCCCAGGGCAACGACAAGCTGATTCCGGGGTTGGCGCCATTGCGTTGGTTTGGAGGAAGTCCCGCCCTGCTCGAAGACCTGGTCACCACGATGATCGTTGGCCATGACCAGGCCTACCTCAGCCAGCCGTGGGTCAGTGCCCGGGCGATCCGCGTCGATTCGACCGACGTCGGCTTTCTCGACTTCAAGATCTCCCAGAAGCAGATGGATGCGCTCTACGCGCGTGGC
>DASZKQ010000181.1:0-4879 GCA_035552835.1 Mycobacterium sp.
CGCCCCGCACTCCAGCGGCGTCGGCGGCACGTTCGGCGGCAACCCGGTCGCCTGCGCGGCGGCGCTGGCCACCATCGAGACCATCGAGACCGACGGTCTGCTTGAACGGGCCTGCCAGATCGAACGGCTGATGAAGGACCGGCTGCTCGCGCTGCAAGCCGCCGACGATCGGATCGGCGATGTGCGCGGCCGCGGCGCGATGATTGCCGTCGAGTTCGTGAAACCCGACACCGCCGAGCCCGACGCCGCGTTGACCAACGGTTTGGCCGCCGCGACCATCGCCGCCGGCGTTGTCGTGTTGACGGCCGGCACGTTTGGCAATGTCGTGCGCTTCCTGCCACCGCTGACGATCAGCGACGAGCTTCTCACCGAGGGCCTCGGCATCGTGGCCGGGCTGCTCGCTGAGCTGTGACTAGTCCCACGTACCACATGCGTCACCACGGGAGTCGGATGAGACAGATGAGCATCACCGGGCGCGCGCGCACCGGCAGTGGCGAATTTCACGTCGCTTTCGTCGCCCATTAGGAATATCGTTACCTTTGCTAACGTACTAGTTTTTAGGCGCAGCGTCGCGCCCCACAAATTTCCCGATTCACAAGTTGCGAGGTTTCGTTATGTCGATTGATGCCCAGGACCGCCTAGAACGTCGCGCCGCGGAGTTGGCCGCCAACGACCCGCAGTTCGCCGCCGCGCGGCCCGATGAGGCTGTCAGCGCCGCCATCGAAAACGCCGGGACACGACTCCCGCAAGTGGTCAACGCTGTGCTGGCGGGCTACTCGGACCGGCCGGCGCTGGCTCAGCGCGCTGTCGAGCTCGTCAAAGACCCGCAGACCGGACGCACGTCAGCCAAGCTGCTCCCCTGGTTCGACACCGTCACCTACGGCGAACTGGCCGACCGGGTCGACGCAGTGTCCCGTGCGCTGGCTGACGGTGTTGTTGCGGCCGGTGACCGGGTCTGCGTGCTCGGCTTCACCAGCGTTGACTACGCCAGCATCGACATCGCGCTGGGCCGTATCGGCGCCGTGTCGGTTCCGCTGCAGACAAGCGCGGCGATCGCGCAGTTGCTGCCGATCGTCACCGAGACCCAACCCGCGGTGGTCGCCGCGAGCGTCGACTACCTATCCGACGCGGTCGACCTGATCGTTAGTGCCGCCGAAGCCGGCCACACGCCCGGGCGGCTGGTGATCATCGACTACCGCACCGAGGTCAACGACCATCGCGAGGCGCTGCAGACCGCCCACGAGCGGCTGGCCGACATCGCACTGACCGTCGAGACGCTCAACGAGGTCCGCGAGCGCGGCGCTGCGCTGCCGCCAGTGCCGGCAGTTCAGACCGACGAGTCCGAAGACCCGTTGGCGCTGCTCATCTACACCTCGGGCAGCACCGGCGCACCCAAGGGCGCGATGTACCCGCAGAGCAACGTCGCCAAGATGTGGAACCGGTCGACCAAGAACTGGTTCGGGCCCAGCGCCGCGTCGATCACCGTCAACTTCATGCCGATGAGCCACGTGATGGGCCGCGGCATCCTGTACGGCACGCTCGGCAACGGCGGCACCGCCTACTTCGCCGCCAAGAGCGATCTGTCGACGTTGCTGGAGGACCTCCGTCTGGTGCGGCCCACCGAGTTGAACTTCGTGCCGCGCATCTGGGAGATGTTGTACGGCGAGTACCAAAGTGAGGTGGGACGACGGGTTTCCGAAGGTGCCGACCGTAAGACCGTCGAGTCCCAGGTGCTGGTCGAGCAGCGCCAGGAGTTGCTTGGCGGGCGCTACATCTTCGCGATGACCGGCTCGGCGCCGACCTCTCCTGAGTTGCGGACCTGGGTCGAGTCGCTGCTCGAGATGCCCCTGCTGGACGGCTACGGCTCCACCGAGGCCGGGATGGTGTTGTTCGACGGCGAAATTCAGCGTCCGCCGGTTGTCGACTACAAGCTGGTCGACGTTCCGGATCTGGGCTACTTCAGCACCGACCGGCCGCATCCGCGCGGTGAGTTGCTGCTCAAGACGCAGAACATGTTCCCCGGCTACTTCAAGCGGGCCGAAACCACCGCCAACGTCTTCGACGACGACCGGTACTACCGGACCGGCGACGTCTTCGCCGAGGTCGCGCCCGACCGGTTGGTCTATGTCGACCGCCGCAACAACGTCTTGAAGCTCGCACAGGGCGAGTTCGTCACCCTGGCGAAGCTGGAGGCGGTGTTCGGCAACAGCCCGCTGGTTCGCCAGATCTACGTCTACGGCAACAGCGCCCAGCCCTACCTGCTGGCAGTCGTGGTGCCCACGGACGTGAACGAGTCAAAGTCAGCGATCGCCGAGTCGCTGCAGAACGTCGCCCGGCAAGCCGGTCTGCAGTCCTATGAGGTGCCACGCGACTTCATCATCGAGACCACGCCGTTCACCTTGGAGAACGGTCTGCTGACCGGCATCCGCAAGCTCGCGTGGCCGAAGCTGAAGCAGCATTACGGCGAGCGCCTCGAACAGCTCTACGCCGACTTGGCCGAAGGCCAGGCCAACGAGCTGACCGAACTGCGCCGCAACGGCGCGCAGGCGCCGGTGGTGCAGACCGTCAGCCGGGCGGCGGCCGCCATGCTGGGTACGGCGAAGTCCGATCTCACACCCGATGCGCACTTCACCGATTTGGGCGGAGACTCGTTGTCCGCGTTGACATTCGGCAACTTGCTGCACGAGATCTTCGACGTCGATGTGCCGGTGAGCGTGATCGTCAGCCCGGCCAACGATCTGCAGGCCATCGCCGACTACATCGAGGGCGAGCGGAAGGGCACCAAGCGGCCTTCGTTTGCGAGCGTGCATGGCCGCGACGCGGTCGAGGTGCATGCCAGCGATCTCACGCTGGACAAGTTCCTCGACGAGGCCACGCTGGCTATCGCGGCTAACCTGCCGCAGCCCAGCCGCGAGGTGCGGACCGTGTTGTTGACCGGCGCGACCGGCTTCCTGGGCCGCTACCTGGCGCTGGAGTGGCTCGAGCGGATGGACTTCGTTGACGGCAAGGTGATTGCCCTGGTGCGGGCCAAATCGGATGAAGATGCGAGGACGCGCCTCGACAAGACCTTCGATAGCGGCGACCCGAAGCTGCTTGAGCATTACCGGCAGCTAGCGGCCGACCACCTCGAGGTCATCGCCGGCGACAAGGGCGAGGCCAATCTCGGCCTGGACCAGCGGACCTGGCAGCGGCTGGCCGACACCGTCGACCTGATCGTCGACCCGGCGGCTCTGGTAAACCACGTGCTGCCGTACAGCGAGCTGTTCGGCCCGAACGCACTGGGCACCGCCGAGCTAATCAAGATCGCGCTGACCACGAAGATCAAGCCGTACACCTACGTTTCGACGATCGGCGTGGGCGATCAGATCAAGCCGGGCAAGTTCGTCGAGGACGCCGACATCCGTCAGATCAGCGCGACACGGGCGATCAACGACAACTACGCCAACGGTTATGGCAACAGCAAGTGGGCCGGCGAGGTGCTACTGCGCGAGGCCAACGACCTGTGCGGGCTGCCGGTCGCGGTGTTCCGCTGCGACATGATCCTGGCCGACACCACGTATGCGGGGCAGCTGAACCTGCCGGACATGTTCACCCGGCTGATGCTGAGCGTGGTCGCCACCGGTATTGCGCCCGGATCGTTTTACCAGCTGGACAGCGACGGCCACACCCAGCGTGCGCACTACGACGGCCTGCCAGTCGAGTTCATCGCCGCGGCGGTCTCGGACCTGGGCGCCCAGGTGGTGGAGGGTTTCCAGACCTATCACGTGATGAACCCGTACGACGACGGCATCGGCCTCGACGAGTACGTCGACTGGCTAATCGACGCCGGCTACTCGATCCAGCGGGTCGGCGACTACGCCACCTGGTTGGAGCGGTTCGAGACCACGCTGCGGGCACTGCCGGAGCGGCAGCGCCAGTACTCGCTGCTGCCGCTGCTGCACAACTACCAGCGGCCGGACCAGCCGATCAACGGGTCGATGGCACCGACCGACCAGTTCCGTGCGGCGGTGCAAGAGGCGAAAATCGGGCCGGACAAAGACATTCCGCATGTCTCGGCGCCGATCATCGTCAAGTACATCACCGACCTGCAATTGCTCGGGCTGCTCTAGCCCGCGAGCAGAGCTGAGGCCGATCGCCGCCTATTCGGCGGCGATCGGTTTCATGGTGTCAAGCTCAGTGGCTGGTTGCGTCGGCGCGTCGCCGGCGGAACAACCCGCTCTTTTCCCGCCGGTGCGCCGCCGGCGCCGCATCGGTCGGGGCGTCTGGGGATACTGCCGGTGCTGCGAAAGCACCGGAGGTCTCCGCTGCCGGCGCCGGCTCATTCTCCAGCGCGTATTCCAGGTCGCGCGCCGTCCGGACCGACATTCGCGCCAAGGCCGCTCCGCCCAGGAAGACGATCAGCGCGCCCAGGCCGGAGAAGTAAGCGATCTCGAGCACAGCACGCTTGGCGTCCGTCGCAGCGATCGGCTGACCGACGTCGCCGAGCCGCAATGTCGACGCCAGTGTGCGACCGACGACGAACCAGGCGCCGCCGATAACGGCCAACCAGCCGCCGAACATCGCGGTGGCGCGGTTTCCCGAAAGCAGCAGCAATACGCCGCCCACCGCGGTGGTGACGCCGGGGAACACTTCGAGCCAGCCGCGCGCCGTGCTCCACGCCCAGGTCTGGTCGGGGGTGTAGGCGAAATGGAAGTAGGGCCCGACGAAGGGGATCAACGCCCCCCATGCGCCGAGGATGATCAGAAGCAATCCGCTTACCGCGCCACGGCTGCGCGGCATGTGCAGGCTGCCGAAACCCGACCGCGAGTCAGTCATTACGAGTCTCCTCAAACAGTTGGACACCAGGTGTCGAGCGCGTGCTGAGTACCCATATGCGCCG
>DASZKQ010000182.1:0-2093 GCA_035552835.1 Mycobacterium sp.
TCGACGGGTCCGTCGAAAAAACCCTGGATCTGATCGGTGTGCAGATCGACGGTCACGATCCGGTCGGCGCCCGCCGTCTTGAGCAGGTCGGCGACCAGTCGTGCCGAGATCGGCTCGCGGCCGCGGTGCTTCTTGTCTTGGCGGGCGTAGGGATAGAACGGCATGACGGCGGTGATCCGCTTGGCGCTGCCCCGCTTGAGCGCATCGATCATGATCAGTGCTTCCATCAGCCAGTTGTTCACCGGGTCGGGGCAGGACTGCAGGACGAAGGCGTCACACCCACGCACCGATTCGTCGAACCGCACGAAGATCTCGCCGTTGGCGAACTCGCGCGCGGTCTGCGCGGTGACGTGGACGTCGAGTTCTTTGGCTACCTGTTCGGCCAGCTCCGGATGCCCGCGGCCAGAAAACAGCATCAAGTTCTTGCGGTTATCGGTCCAGTCGTGGCTCACCGTGCTGCCCTCGCCGTATTGGGGTCGATATTAGGGAATCGAGGTCCCATCGTAAGCGAAGTGCTCCGATGGGTTGCCGACGTGGCACCTAGTGGCGATCGAAAGCGCGGCGAAGCCGCGCGCAGCGGGTTGCCGCCATACCGGCTCAGTGGGGTCATGGCGTCTGGTCGGCCTCGAGTGCTTGCTTGGCCTTTTCCGCGGCGTCGGCGGCGGCGCTGCCGGGCCGCTTGCGCTGGACCCAGTCTTCGATATTGCGTTGCTGGCCGCCGGAAACGGCCAGCGCACCCGGCGGAACGTCCTCGCGTACCACCGTGCCGGCGCCGGTGTAGGCGCCGTCGCCGACGGTGACCGGGGCTACGAACATGGTGTCTGAGCCGGTGCGCACATGCGAGCCGACCGTGGTGCGTTGCTTGGAGGTGCCGTCGTAATTGACGAAGACGCTGGAGGCGCCGATATTGCTGTGCTCGCCGATGTCGGCGTCGCCCACATAGGTCAAGTGCGGCACTTTGGTGCCGGTTCCGATCGTGGAGTTCTTGGTCTCGACGAATGCGCCCAGCTTGCCGTCGGCGCCCAGCACGGTGCCGGGCCGTAGGTAGGTGAACGGGCCGACCACCGCGCCGTTACCGATCGAGGCGCCAGTGCCGTGGGTGCGGACCACCGACGCGCCTTCGCCGACGGCGACGTCGGCCAGCGTGGTGTCCGGGCCGATGGTGCAGCCGCTGCCAATGCGGGTGCCGCCGAGCAGCTGCGTTCCGGGCTGGATAACGGTGTCGCGGCCGATCGTCACGTCGACGTCGATCCAGGTGGTGACCGGATCGATGATGGTCACCCCGGCCAGCTGGTGGGCAGCGACGATGCGACGGTTGAGTTCAGCGCCCAACTCGGCCAGCTGGACCCGGTTGTTGACACCGGCCACCAGCGCGCTGTCGTCGACGTGCCGGGCCTGCACCACTTGCCCGTCCTGCCGGGCGATCGAGACGACGTCGGTGAGGTACAGCTCTCGTTGGGCGTTGTCGGCTGACAGTCGGCTCAGCGCCGATCGCAGCGCCGCGATGTCGAAGGCGTACACCCCGGCGTTGACCTCACGAATTTCCTGCTGAGAGGGCGTCGCGTCAGCCTGCTCGACGATACCGATCACCTCATGATCCTGAGTACGCAGTGTTCGGCCGTAGCCGGTCGGATCGGTCAGCGTCGTGGTCAGCACGGTAACCGCCGCGTCCCGGGAGTTGTGCACTGCGACCAAATCGGCCAGCGTATCGGCGTCGAGCAGGGGGGTGTCGCCGGAGGTGACGACAACGACGCCGGCGAAATCGTCGGGGAGCGCCGACAGGCCGCACAGCACCGCGTCTCCGGTGCCGAGCTGCTGATCTTGTATCGCCACGTCGATGGAACGCCCCAGCGTATTGGCCAACTCACCGACGACCTGTTCGATGCTTTCGTGGTCCTGACCCAGCACGACGACCAGGTGCTGCGGCGCCATCTTGGCGATCGAGTGCAGCGAATGCGCCAGCATGCTGCGGCCGGCAAGGGGATGTAGCACCTTCGGGGTGTCCGAGCGCATCCGGGTTCCGGCCCCGGCCGCCAGGATGAGGACCGCCGATTCGCCTTGCGTTGCCATCCAACCTCCTCGGTTTCTGGCCG
>DASZKQ010000183.1:0-5706 GCA_035552835.1 Mycobacterium sp.
CACCATTGACCGGTGGGCGTGAGCACGGCCTCGAAGCCGTTGATCTCGGCGGCCTGCGCGAGCTGGATGAGGTACTTCAAATCGGCCGGCCGGTCGCCGTGCATGGTGCTTCCGTGACCACCGGCGATCAGGTCGCGCGAATCCCCATACGTGGGCAGAAACCAATGCAGATGAAGAGGATGTAGTGACACGCTATCTGTTTATGCCTGCCGCCGGCCGCCGCCAACAGGCTTGCAACCACGGTGATTACAACCGGCCGATCGGGTCAACCTGTCGTCCTGACGTCGGCGCCAAGAGCGGCTAAACAGAGCGAGAACATCAGCTGGCCGGCTGGAGTGGCGCCGAATATATCGGGCCGATACTATGACGCGAGACTGTTCTCCGACATAAAAGTCGTTGTAACGGACCGAGCAAACCAGAGCAAGGAGGTGACTCGATGCTGGAGCTCGCCATCCTGGGACTCTTGCTCGAGTCGCCGATGCATGGCTACGAACTGCGCAAACGGCTGACTGGTCTGCTCGGGGCTTTCCGGGCGTTTTCCTACGGATCGCTTTACCCCGCACTGCGACGGATGCAGGCGGACGGGCTGATCGCCGAGAACGCCGCCCCCGCCGGGACCCCGGTGCGGCGCGCTCGCCGCGTCTACGAATTGACCGATGCCGGCCGCAAGCGCTTCACCGAGCTGGTGGCAGACACCGGTCCGCACAACTACACCGACGACGGCTTTGGCGTGCACCTAGCATTCTTCAACCGCACACCGGCCGCGGCGCGGATGCGGATCCTGGAAGGCCGCCGTCGCCAGGTGGAAGAACGTCGGGAAGGCCTGCGTGAAGCAGTGGCGCGGGCCAGTAACTCGCTGGACCGCTATACCCGTCAGTTACACCAACTCGGGCTGGAGTCGAGCGAACGCGAGGTGAATTGGCTCAACGAGCTGATCGCGGCCGAACGTCTAGCGCAACGGGGCGCTGAGCAGGCCTAGCGCCGAGTAATCCACAACATCCACCGCACAGATGAGAGTTAAGGAGAACGCCGCATGAGTGAGCACCAGGCGCCAGGGGCGCAGCCCGAGATCCGGGTCGCCATTGTCGGTGTCGGCAACTGCGCGTCCTCGCTGGTTCAGGGCGTGCAGTACTACTACGACGCCGACGAGAACAGCACCGCGCCCGGCTTGATGCACGTGAAGTTCGGTCAGTACCACGTCCGCGACGTCAAGTTCGTCGCCGCGTTCGACGTGGATGCCAAGAAGGTCGGTTTCGATCTGTCCGAGGCGATTTTCGCGTCCGAGAACAACACCATCAAGATCGCCGACGTGCCGCCCACCAACGTGACGGTGCAACGCGGCCCCACTCTCGACGGCATCGGCAAGTACTACGCCGACACCATCGAGGTCTCGGACGCCGAGGCGGTCGACGTGGTCAAGGTGCTCCGCGAAGCCCAGGTCGACGTGCTGGTCTCCTACCTGCCGGTGGGCTCCGAAGAGGCCGACAAGTTTTACGCCCAGTGCGCGATCGATGCCGGGGTGGCCTTCGTCAACGCGCTGCCGGTGTTCATTGCGTCCGACCCGGTTTGGGCCAAGAAGTTCACCGACGCCGGCGTGCCGATCGTCGGTGACGACATCAAGAGCCAGGTCGGTGCGACGATCACCCACCGCGTGATGGCCAAGCTGTTCGAGGACCGTGGCGTCCAACTGGACCGCACCATGCAGCTCAATGTCGGTGGCAACATGGACTTCCTCAACATGCTCGAGCGTGAGCGGCTGGAGTCGAAGAAGATCTCCAAGACCCAGGCCGTCACGTCGAATCTGCAGCGCGAGTTCAAGACCAAAGACGTCCACATCGGCCCGTCCGACCACGTTAGCTGGCTCGACGACCGCAAGTGGGCATACGTTCGGCTGGAAGGCCGTGCCTTCGGCGACGTGCCGCTAAACCTGGAGTACAAGCTCGAGGTGTGGGACTCGCCGAACTCGGCCGGCGTCATCATCGACGCGGTGCGCGCCGCCAAGATCGCCAAAGACCGCGGCGTCGGCGGACCGGTGCTCCCGGCGTCGGCGTACCTGATGAAGAGCCCGCCGAAGCAGCTGCCCGACGACGTCGCGCGCACCCAGCTCGAAGAGTTCATTATCGGCTAGTTTGGGCGGTTGAATTCACGCCCGTCACAAGAGGTTTAGGTGTTCGCGTTGCCCGCCTAACAGCATCAACGTGGCCGCATAACTGCGGCGTCGCAGAGATTGTCGCGGTGAGGCGGGCGAAAACCCACGCACCTACTTGTGGTGACGGAAGTGACACATGGGCCTTTAGTTCGTAATGTCAAAGCCCGTGACGAAGATTTCCGACGACGAACTGGTTGGGCTCTCCGAGTTCGCGCTGCTGCCCGAGAACGCCGAGCAGGCCGGCGTTGCAGGACCTTTGCCACACGTGCAGCGGATCGACACCGATTCGATCAGCGCGCTGGGATGGGGTGACTCCTCGCCGCGGCTCGTCTTCTTGCACGGCGGCGGGCAGAACGCGCACACCTGGGACACCGTGATTGTCGGTTTGGGGCAGCCGGCCTTGGCGGTGGACCTGCCCGGCCACGGGCATTCGGCGTGGCGCGAGGACGGCGACTACTCGCCGCAGCACAACGCCGCGGCCCTGGCCCCGGTGCTGAGCGAGCTCGCGCCGCATGCCGACCTCGTCGTCGGCATGTCGCTGGGCGGGCTCACCGCGATCGGGCTGGGCGCGATCGCACCGCAGCTGGTACGTGAACTCGTCCTCGTCGACGTCACCCCGTCGGCCTTGCAGCGACATTCCGAGATGACCAAGGAACAGCTCGGCACGGTGGCGCTCGTGCAAGGCGAGCGGGAGTTCCCCAGCTTTGCCGCCATGCTGGAGTTGACCACCGCCGCAGCTCCACATCGCGACCCGAAATCGTTGCGCCGCGGCGTATTTCATAACTCTCGGCGGCTCGACGACGGCCGCTGGACGTGGCGCTACGACACCATCCGAGAATTCCCCGACTTCGACAGCCTGTGGGAGGACGCCGCCGGGTTGTCCGCGCCCATCACGCTGGTACGCGGCGGCAGCTCGGGCTTCGTCTCCGACGAGGACGCCGCCGAGCTCGGGCAACGCGCGCAGGCGTTTCGGGGTGTGCACGTCGTCGAGAATTCCGGGCATTCGGTGCAAAGCGACCAACCCCGTGTACTGATCGACATCCTGCGCGGACTACTCGACCGCGGCTGAGACGGACCGCCTACGTTGGTCATATGAGTTCCCACGACCGCCCGCTGCGCATCGGCGTTCAACTCCAGCCGCAACACGCGTCGCACTACCGGAACATCCGGGACGCGGTGCGGCGCTGCGAGGACATCGGCGTCGACGTCGCATTCAACTGGGATCACTTCTTTCCGCTCTACGGCGATCCGGACGGCGCCCACTTCGAATGCTGGACGATGCTTGCCGCGTGGGCCGAGCAGACATCGCGCATCGAGATCGGCGCCCTGGTCAGCTGCAACTCCTACCGCAATCCCGAGCTGCTGGCCGACATGGCCCGCACCGTCGACCACATCTCCGACGGGCGCCTGGTGCTGGGCATCGGCTCGGGCTGGAAACGCAAGGATTACGACCAGTACGGCTACCAGTTCGGCACAGCGGGCAGCCGCCTGGATGATCTCGCCGCCGCGCTGCCGCGGATCAAGTCTCGGTTGGCCCAGCTCAATCCGTCACCCACCCGCGACATTCCGATACTGATCGGCGGCGGGGGCGAGAAGAAGACCCTGCGGCTAGTCGCCGAGCATGCCGACATCTGGCACAGTTTCGCCACCGCCACCTCCTATCCCGCCAAGTCGAGCGTCCTGGCCAACCACTGCACCGCCGTCGGGCGTGATCCGGCCGGCATCGAACGGTCGGCTGCAGTGGGCGGCGAGACCGGCGGCGCGGATGCGGACCGGTTGATCGCCGAGGCCGAGGAGCTGACGGCGCTCGGTGTGAGCGTGCTGACCATCGGCACCTCCGGCCCGGACTACGACCTGGCGGGCGCGGAGACGTTGTGCCGCTGGCGTGATCGCCGTTAGGTCCAAAACATGCCGAAGACCTACGGGGCCAAAGAGAAGGACCAGGTTGTTGCGCACATCTTCAACCAGGTGTTGACGGGCAAGCTGCGCACCGGCGACCGCGTCGACCGCAACGAAATCGCCACGGAATTAGGCATCAGCCGCGTGCCCATTCAGGAAGCGATCGTCCAGCTGGAACACGACGGGCTGCTGTCGACTCGCTATCACCGGGGCGCGTTCGTCGAGCGCTTCGACGAAGACACCATCCGCGAGCATTACGAACTGCACGGCGTGCTCAACGGCATCGCCTCGGCACGCGCGGCGACGAACCCCACCCCACACATCCTCGGACAGCTCGACGACATATTGCGCACCCTGCGCAACTGCAAGGAACCGCGCGCCTTCCAACGAGCCGTGCGTGAGTATCGGCGAGCCGTTCACGATGAGTACGCCGGACCGCGACTGCGCGCGGCGATCCGCGCTTCGCAGGGTCTGATTCCGCGCGCGTTCTTACTGAGCTATCCGAGCATTGTCGCCGAGATGCTGCCGTTCTACGAAGACGAGACCGCTGCCATCCGACACCGCGACCCCGAAGGTGCCCGGGCCGCGTGCAGCGGCTGCGCTGAACTGATGGCCGAGGTCATGCTGACCGAACTGGTCCGGCGCGGAGTGCTCGCCCCGTCGGACAAGCCCGCGGCGGTGTTCTAACCGGCCGGTACGTTCGCCGGTATGAACGTCAACGCCGCAAAGGTGGTTGCGCTGGTGGCCACGATCCTGCTGACATGCAGCCTGGCTCCGGTTGCGCCCGCCACGGCCGACACCAACCTGTGCAAGCCGTCGGGAGAAGACGGCGCGATCGCCCTGCCCCGGAAGCTGGCCACCGCCAACCGGCCCCACGAAGACAAGTACACGACCGCCGACGTCGAGCCGTTGAGTTCGGTGAACATCGACGCGCTTGGTCTGCACACACCCGGAACGCTGACCGTCGGCACCCAGCCGGGGGGTCCCCCGACCAGCTGCCTGGACAGCGCGGGGCGCTTCACCGGTTATGACAACGAGCTGTTGCGGGCGATCGCCGCCAAGCTGGGCTTAAACGTCGTCTTCGCCGGTACCGACTTCTTTGGGCTGCTTGCCCAGGTCGCGTCGCGGCGCTTCGACGTCGGCTCGTCGTCGATCATGGCCACCGAAGCGCGCCGTCGCACAGTCGGATTCACCAACGGCTACGACTTCGGCTACTTGTCGCTGATCGTGTCGTCCGGTTCGGCGATCGACGGGTTCGACGACCTGCGCCCCGGACAGCGGATCGGCGTCGTGCAAGGCACGGTCGAAGAGGCCTACGTCGTCGACACCCTGCATCTGGAGCCGGTGAAGTTCCCGGACTTCACCACCGTGTACACCAGCGTGAAAACCCATCAGATCGATGCATGGGTAGCGCCTGCGATGGAGGCGACTAACGTGATGCGGCCCGGCGACACCGCGGCCATCGCCGGCTACACGTTCGGCCTGGGTAACTACGTGGCCTATGCGGTGGATAAAGACAACCAGCCGCTGATCGCTGCGCTGAACGCCGGGCTGGACGCCGTGATCGCCGACGGCACCTGGGCGCAGCTGTACACCGACTGGGTACCGCGGCCGCTGCCGCGGGGCTGGAAGCCGGGATCGAAGTCGGCGTTGACGCC
>DASZKQ010000184.1:0-4917 GCA_035552835.1 Mycobacterium sp.
CGAACCCTTGCTGGAAGTGTCCACCGACAAGGTTGACACCGAGATTCCGTCGCCCGCGGCGGGAGTGCTGACCAAGATCGTTGCCCACGAGGACGACACCGTCGAGATCGGCGGCGAGCTGGCCGTCATCGGCGACGCGGCGGAAGGCACGGGAGGTGGCGGCGCGGAGCAGCCCGCCGCCGACGCGGCACCTGAACCGCAAGCAGCACCTGAACCGCAACCGGAACCGGCGCCAGAACCGCAACCGCAGGCCGAGTCGCAGCCCGCGACTGTGCCGGCAACCGGCGAACACGACGCGACTGGCTCCTCCCAGCCGGTGCTGATGCCCGAACTAGGCGAATCCGTCACCGAGGGCACGGTGACCCGCTGGCTGAAGAAGGTCGGCGATCCGGTGGAGGTGGACGAGCCGCTGGTCGAAGTATCCACCGACAAGGTCGACACCGAGATCCCGTCCCCGGTGGCGGGCACGCTGATCAGCATCACCGCCGAGGAGGACGTCACCGTCTCGGTTGGCGGCGAGCTGGCCAGGATCGGCACCGGCGCCACCACAGCCGCAGCCAAGCCCGCACCCGAGCCACAAGCCCCACCGGCGCCCCAACCCGAGGCGAGGCCCGCACCGCAACCCGAGCCCGAAGCGAAGCCCGCAGTCCAACCCCGGGCCGAGTCCGAACCGACGGCCGGCACGGCAAGCACTCCGTACGTCACGCCGTTGGTCCGAAAGCTGGCTGCCGAGAACAAGATTGATCTCAGCCAGCTGAATGGAACCGGGGTCGGCGGCCGGATCCGCAAACAGGATGTGCTGTCGGCCGCGCAGCAGAAGGAAGAAGCCAAACAAGCTCCGGCAGCCGCGCCGGCGGCCGCTGCGGCCCCGAAACCGAGCGTCCCCACCCCGGCGCCCGCGCTGGCACATCTGCGGGGAACCACCCAGAAGGCCAGCAGGATCCGCCAGATCACCGCGAAGAAGACCCGGGAATCGCTGCAGGCCACTGCGCAGCTCACCCAGACGCATGAAGTCGACATGACCCGGATCGTGGCGCTGCGAGAAAAAGCCAAGGCCACCTTCGCCGAACGCGAGGGTGTGCACCTCACCTTCCTGCCGTTCATCGCACGCGCCGTCATCGATGCGCTCAAAGCACACCCGAACGTCAACGCCAGCTACAACGAAGACACCAAAGAGATCACGTACTACGACGCCGAGCACCTCGGCTTCGCTGTCGACACCGAGCAGGGCCTGCTCTCCCCCGTCATCCACAATGCCGGCGACCTGTCACTGGCCGGGTTAGCGCGCGCGATCGCCGACATCGCCGCCCGCGCCCGGTCCGGAGACCTCAAACCCGACGAGTTGTCCGGAGGGACCTTCACGATCACCAACATCGGCAGCCAGGGCGCACTGATGGACACCCCGATCCTGGTGCCGCCACAGGCCGCGATGCTGGGCGCCGGTGCGATCGTCAAACGGCCGCGGGTCGTCATCGACGACACCGGCAACGAATCCATCGGGGTGCGCTCGATCTGCTACCTCCCGCTGACCTACGACCACCGGCTGATCGACGGCGCCGACGCCGGGCGGTTCCTGACCACCATCAAGCACCGGCTCGAAGAAGGCGCGTTCGAGGCCGACCTGGGACTGTAGGCAGGACTTGAGGAGTGGCCGCCACCGTTGCGATCGCGGGATCATCCGGGCTGATCGGCTCGGCGCTGGTGACCGCGCTGCTCACGGCAGACCATCGGGTGCTACGGATCGTGCGCCGCGCGCCAGCGAATGCCGGTGAGCTGCACTGGGATCCGGACAGCGGCGAATTCGACGCCGGCGCATTGAGCGGAGTCGACGCCGTGGTGAATCTGTGCGGCATCAACATCGGACAGCGACGGTGGTCGGGGGCGTTCAAACAAAACCTGCGCGACAGCCGCATCACGCCAACCGAAGTGTTGTCCACCGCGGTCGCCGAGGCCGGCATCGGCGTGCTGGTCAATGCCAGCGCAGTCGGCTACTACGGTGACACCAGAGATCGGGTGGTCGTCGAAACCGATTCGGCAGGAACGGGTTTCCTGGCCGAACTGTGTAAAGACTGGGAAGCGGCCACCGCGCCTGCCCAGCACGCCGGCACCCGTGTTGTGCTGGCCCGTACCGGATTGGTGCTGGCCTCTTCCGGCGGTGCGCTACGCCGGTTGCGGCCGCTGTTCTCGGTGGGCCTTGGCGCCCGCCTGGGCAACGGCCGCCAGTACATGTCGTGGATCAGCCTCGAGGATGAGGTACGAGCTCTGCAGTTCGCGATCTCCGACGGTCAGATCTCCGGCCCGGTGAACTTCACCGGCCCGGCGCCCGTCACCAACGCAGAGTTCACCACCGCACTGGGCCGAGCGGTGAACCGGTCCACCCCGCTGTTGATGCCGGGATTCGCGGTGCGCGCCGCGCTCGGCGAGTTCGCTGACGAAAGCCTGCTGGCCGGGCAACGCGCAATCCCGGCCGTACTCGAACGCGCCGGTTTCGAGTTCCACCACAACACCGTCGGTGAGGCGCTGCGGCACGCCACCGCGAGGCCCGATGTCGCCTAGCCGCTGCCCGGCGATCGCCAGCTGGTAGTTGTAGCCTCGGCTGTGTGAGTTCTATCCGCTCGAGCGCGGCCCCGATCGATGTCCGCCATCTGGGCACCGTTGACTACCGAGTCGCGTGGCAGCTGCAACGTGAGCTGGCCGACGCCCGGGTGGCGGGCGGCACCGACGCGCTGCTGTTGCTCGAACACCAGGCGGTCTACACCGCCGGACGCCGCACGTCCGCGGACGAACGCCCAACGGACGGTACGCCGGTCATCGACACCGACCGCGGCGGCAAGATCACCTGGCACGGCCCCGGCCAGCTCGTCGGCTATCCGATCGTCACGCTTGCCGAACCGCTCGATGTGGTCAATTACGTTCGGCGCATTGAGGAATCGCTGATCAAGGTCTGCACCGGGCGGGGTTTAGCGGTGGGCCGGGTCGACGGCCGATCCGGCGTGTGGTTGCCGGCCGGCGACGGTAGGCCCGCGCGCAAGGTCGCCGCCATCGGTGTACGGGTCTCGCGGGCGACGACGCTGCATGGGTTCGCGCTCAACTGCGACTGCGACCTGGACGCGTTCGAAAGCATTGTCCCGTGCGGTATCACCGACGCCGGGGTGACGTCGATATCGGCCGAACTGGGCCGCCGGGTGGGCGTCGACGACGTCCGGTCGGCGGTCGCCGACGCGGTGTGCGACGCTCTGGACGGCCGGCTGGCGCTTACGTGGCAGCCCACCCCGGTCCGCGTAGCATCGACATCGTGACCGTCACTCCCGAGGGTCGGAAGCTTCTGCGTCTGGAAGTACGCAACGCGCAAACACCGATCGAGCGCAAGCCGCCGTGGATCAGGACGCGGCTGCGGATGGGGCCGGAGTACACGGAGCTGAAAAACCTGGTCCGGCGCGAGGGTCTACACACCGTGTGCGAGGAGGCCGGCTGTCCCAACATCTACGAATGTTGGGAAGACCGCGAAGCCACCTTCCTGATCGGCGGTGAGGTGTGCACCCGTCGTTGTGACTTCTGCCAGATCGACACCGGCAAGCCTGTCCCCCTGGATCGCGACGAACCACGACGGGTGGCCGAAAGCGTGCAGGCAATGAGCCTGCGGTATTCCACCGTCACCGGGGTGGCCCGCGACGACCTGCCCGACGGCGGCGCCTGGCTCTATGCCGAGACTGTGCGCGCCATCAAGAGACTCAACCCGTCCACCGGCGTCGAGCTGTTGATCCCGGATTTCAACGGCGATCCCGACCGGCTGCGGCAAGTCTTCGAATCTGCGCCGGAAGTGTTGGCGCACAACGTCGAGACCGTGCCGCGCGTCTTCAAGCGAATCCGCCCGGCCTTCTCCTATCGGCGAAGCCTCGGCGTGCTCACCGCGGCGCGGGACTTCGGGCTGGTCTCCAAGAGCAACCTCATTCTCGGGCTGGGCGAGACGCCGCAGGAGGTACGCACCGCGCTGGCCGATCTGCATGCGGCCGGGTGCGACATCGTCACGATCACCCAATATCTCCGCCCGTCGGCGCGGCATCATCCAGTCGAGCGCTGGGTCCCCCCCGATGAGTTCGTGGAGTATTCGGACTACGCCGAACAACTGGGCTTCGCCGGGGTGCTGGCCGGGCCGCTGGTGCGTTCGTCATACCGGGCCGGACGGCTCTACCAACAGGCCAGCAAGCGGCGGCAGTAGACGCACACCGCGCCGTCGCGCTGAGCCGCGCTTCCGTATCCTTGGCGATTATGGCGAAACTCCGTGATGCCAAGGCGACCAAGGCCGCCAGGGCCGAGGCGAAAGCGGCCCGCAAAGCGGCCGCCAAAGAGCGCCGCAGTCAACTCTGGCAGGCGTTCACTGTGCAGCGCCAAGAGGACAAGCGGCTAGTGCCGTACATGATCGCCGCGTTCGTGCTGATCGTGGGCATATCGGTGGCGGTCGGGGTGACGACCGGCGGGTTCACCATGCTCACGATGATTCCGCTGGGCGTGGTGCTAGGCGTATTGGTGGCGTTCATTATTTTCGGTCGGCGTGCGCAGCGGTCGGTCTACCGCAAGGCCGAGGGCCAAAGCGGCGCCGCTGCCTGGGCGCTGGAAAATCTGCGCGGCAAGTGGCGCGTCACCCCCGGTGTGGCGGCGACCGGCAATTTCGACGCCGTGCACCGGGTAATCGGTCGACCGGGGGTCATCCTGGTGGCCGAGGGATCACCGGCGCGGCTCAAACCGCTGCTGGCCCAGGAGAAGAAACGCACCGCGCGGCTGGTCGGCGAGATTCCGATCTACGACATCATCGTCGGCAACGGCGACGGAGAGGTTCCGCTGGCCAAGCTCGAACGCCACCTCACCCGGCTGCCGGCCAACATCACCGTCAAGCAGATGGACTCGCTGGAATCGCGG
>DASZKQ010000185.1:0-1860 GCA_035552835.1 Mycobacterium sp.
TTTCTGGTTGACCCTGATCGGGTTTCACACCACGTTTTTGGTGCAGCACTGGCTCGGCAACATGGGCATGCCCCGCCGCTACGCCGACTACCTGCCCACCGACGGGTTCACCACCTTGAACGTTGTCTCCACAATCGGAGCGTTCATCCTGGGCGTCTCGATGATTCCGTTCCTCTGGAACGTGTTCCGAAGCTGGCGCTACGGCGAACCGGTCACCGTCGACGACCCCTGGGGATACGGCAACTCGCTGGAGTCGGCCACCAGCTGCCCGCCACCGCGGCACAACTTCACCGAGCTGCCCCGGATCCGCTCCGAGCGCCCCGCATTCGAGCTGCACTACCCATGGATGGTCGAACGCCTACGCGCCGAATCCCACGCCGGCCGCCACTCCGAAATGACTTCGACGTCCACCTGACCTGCATTGATTCAGCAAAGACGTCTGGCGAGGCCGATAGTTAATCAGCTATTCACAAGCGGTGAGAAGGAATTTGCGCGCTGGCGGCGATATGGCGGTAGGCGGCAAATGCCTCGTCGAATGGTCGGCTCAGGGGCTGGGGCGACCCAGGCCGGTGCACGGCGCTGTCAGCAGCGCTGTGTCGAGCGGTGCTGCCCCACCACCCGACACGCGAAACCGCTTACTCATCCCTATTGCCCGCTGTAGCCGGCGAACGGCAACGCGACGGCGAGACACCCTAGCCGTGGTGACCCGAAGCGTTGGTGTTGATGGGCGTCGAGGGATGGTCCGGCCTGTCAGATGGCGATCGGTCCTCGCCACGAATCTGCAGGACATCGGACAGCGCACGGCGCGGTGTCGGCGGCGGGACGGAATCCGTCGCCGGTGCAATACCGACTCTGATCAAAACCTGAGGCACGGCGGCCTTTTCGGTCAGTTCTTGGACGATATGTCGGCTGGTCGCGAGCTCCGTCAAGTGCGTCAACGTGCAGGTTGCCAGTCCCGTCATCGTGCATTCCAACAGCACCGCCGACAGCGCCTCACCGCAGTGGAGGGCGTCGCTACGGGTGTCCTCGGGGGTGGATAGCACTAGGATCTTCGCTTTGTCCTGCGCGATCTGATCACGGCGCTGCCCGTGCCCGCTGACCGGGAAGTCGCGGTGCACATCGACACGTTCGCCCTCGGCCTCCGATGGCAAGGAGCTGTACGGCACACCCTCGGAGTCACTGGAAGATGTTGTCCACCAGCGCATCTCGTCGTGGTAGTACTCGTCGTAGAGTCGCAGCGACTCGGTGAGCCGCGACGCGTAGGCCAGTTGCGGCCGCGCGGCATCAGCCAACACATCCAACATGACGATGCCTTCGCCGATGGTGGCGCGCAGCACTGGCTCGAATGAGTCCCAATTGGTGGGTGGATAAAGCGGCAGCCGATCGGTTCGGCGCTGCGCTATCGCAGCAGCTCGGGCCTGCTGGGTATCGGTGACGTGACCTATCGTGGTGAAGGTGATCGAGGCCAGGTGGTCGAGATTGTTCGGGTTGGGAAACTCGCCGACGGAGGTGTTCCAGCCCGTGGCGGCCACCGCAACCCGGAAATGATCCAGCACGACGCCGCAACTGATGAGCGCCTCGCGGCCGAAGCGGTCGGCTGAGTACACGACGCGGGCGGGGTCGATGAATAGATTCACTGTGGTGCTATCGGCCACCCATCGCCACGGCTGGCTGTTGTACTTCGAAGGAGCGCGGCATGCCAACCGCACCGCGTTCGTAATCGCCTCGATGTCGGCCATCGTTTCGCCCGTCAAATCACCTACTTGCTCGCTACCGACGAGTTTAGGGACCGTTGCCGAACGCGCGTAGTGATCAGGTCCACGACGTCTCTACCGCGCCGGAATCGCCAGACCCACATCG
>DASZKQ010000186.1:0-3483 GCA_035552835.1 Mycobacterium sp.
CGCCTGCCGGTGATCCCGCGTGCGGTGCGCAGCGCGACCGCCATGATCGTATTGGTGGGGTTAGAGCCACCGGAGGTGGCGAACACGCTGCCGTCGGAGCAGAACACGTTGTCCATCTGATGCATTCGTCCATTCCCATCGACGACGCTCGTCGCCGGGTTCACGCCCATCTGCATCCCGCCCATGGTATGCAGGCCGGTCGGTGGCGCGGTGCCGCTCAGGGAATTTGCGGTGCTCTGCGGGACGGCGGCGTACAGCTGTGCGCCGGATGCCCCGCACATCGCGGAAACCAACGGCACGAAGAAGTCTTGGGAGGCCTTCTCGAACTTGCCGATCTTGTAGGTGACCCGGGGCGCCGGTTGCCCGTTTAGGTCTTTGATCGTCGGGTCGAGCGTGACGTCGTTGGTCAGGTACGGCATGTCGGTGCCGAAACAATCAACGCCTGCGAGCCGGTCGCGCAGCAGCGAGGCACGCATCAGCTCCTTGAACGGGCGGCCAAAAAACTGCACACCTGGCAGGAACCCCAGGATCTCCTGGTAGAACTTGCCTTCCGCGATCGGGTTCTGGCTCCCGCCGAGCTCGCACAGGCCGGCACGGATGTAGGGCAGCCCTGCCAGCCGGGCAAAGACGCGAGCCCCGGGGAAGTTGGGATCGTTGAAGTCGAACACGACCTGCGTGTTCGAACGACCGCGGTACGCGTGCACTCGCTGGTTGAGGAAGATGGCGAACCCGTCGTAGAAGTTTTGGAACATGATCCGTTTGCCGATGCGGCCGTAGGGATCCGGCAGATTGGAAAGCAACGCCAGACGCGGCGTCAAGATCGCCGAGCAAGCCAGCACGACCACGTCGGCGCTTTCACCACCGGGATTGCCCTGCGGGTCGAGATAGGTGACGCCGGTGGCCCGCCGGCCGGTGTAGTTGACCGCGGTGACGGTCGTCTGTGGCCGCAACTGCGTCCGCCCGGTCTGCAGCGCCAGCCGCAGCAGTATCAGGTTGGCCGGCTTGGCGGAAACCGGGCACCCGTACCCGGAGCAGAACCCGCAGTTGTTGCACACCGGTGAGCCGTTGTAGGGGATCGAATTGGCCGCCATCGGGAACGGAAAGGGGTGCAGCCCCAGGCGCTTCGCCCCCGCGGCAAGCAGCGTAGACGAGCGCATCTGGGCCCCCGGCGGCATCGGGAAGGGCTTGGTTTGCGGCTGATGCTTGAGTACGAAAGCCGGTATCGACGCGAGATCGCCTTGCACTCCGATCAACGTCTCCAGCTCGTCGTAGTACGGCGCGAGTTCGCTGTACTCGAACGGCCAATCCGCCATGTCAGCGCCGGGCACCGGCCCGAGCAGCGACAGTCCTTTGAAGTCGATGTCCCACATCCGGGTGACCTTCACGTCCGAGTGCGGGAATGCGCCGCCGACCTGGTTAGGAAGATCGTTGACGTCGCCGACGTAGGTGTTCGCCGCATTTTGGCCGGCGGTTTGGCGAAATGTGCGCGGGTAGGCCAGCGGGTCCGGCTGCTCGAAGTAGCGGTACTGCGACTTGAGCTCGTCGTTGGAGAACACCGTCGGGAACGGCCCTTGCCCTTCGATATTGGTGTAGTAGTTAGGGCCCATCTCGAAGATCACCACGTCCCAGCCGGCCTCCGCGAGTTCCCACGCCATCACCGATCCGCCCGGTCCCGAGCCGACGATGATCGCTTTACCCGGCATTTACGCCGCCCTGTCCGCCCATCTTGGCGACGGCCTGCGCCCACCCTCCGCGCATCAGCAAACCGACCATCCCGCTTTGGGCCAGCATGTCCCCCTGGGGCGCTTCGACCTCGGCATCGGTGTAGCCCCGCGGCTGGATGTCTCCCGGCCACTGGATGTCTTGCCAACCCACAAGGTTCGCGTTGCCGCCGTACTCCGGGACGGAGTACATCCCCTCGATCGCGTGACCGAACAGCAACTGGGTGAAGGAGAGGGCCTGACCTGTTGTCAGAATGCTGTCCTGTTTGGCCTGCGACGCCGAGGCGAAGTCGCCGCCGGCTAACTGGTCGAGCAACGCGACGCCGTTGGTGTACTGGGTGCGAAGGCCGGCGATCCGCTGTTGCCAGGCGTAGGTCTGGGCGCGGTCCAGCGGGACGAAGTCGGCCATGAAGTCCTGAGAGCCGCCGGCGCGGTTGCTCCAGGGCCCGCCTGCGTGCACCATCGGGGGCGAGAATGCGAACGCCGACAGCATGATGTCCAGGTAGTTGACCACGTTTGCTTCGTGCGCCCCCGGGCTGGTTTCCAGCGGGTTGTCTCCCGGTCCGGGGATCAGGCGGCGGGTGGCGGCGTCGAGCACCGCGGCCTGGTGCGCTGAGAGGTATCGGTACGTCGTCTCGCCGGAAGCGACCGGAAGGACGCCGCCCAGGACGGCGGCCACCGGTATCAGGGTCAGCCCGCCGAGCACCGTGCGCCGGGACACCGGCGCCGACGAGCCGGATGCTTCGGCGGCCCCGTCGCTGGCCACGGGCAGAGTATGACCCGAATGGCGGACCGCGCCGGGGAAGTCCGCGTCCGGCGTGTCGAACCGGCTATCCGGTCTCGTGGTAGTGGTCCGCGGCGTCGCGCCGAATATCTTCCGGCGGAGCGTAGATCGCCTCAACGATGTGATCGAACAGCACACTGACGAACGGCGCGACCTGAGCGTGGGACACGATGAGGTCTTGTTGCAGTCGCGGCGCCGCGGTGAAGTCGCCGCCAGCCAGCTGGTCGAGCAACGCGATGCCATCGGTGTACTGGTCGCGAAGGTCGGCAACCCGCACGCGACGTGCGACGGTCTGGGGGTCCAGCCGCGACAGCAGCCCGTCTACGTAAGCGACCACCTGAGCCTCGTACGTTGCTGGCATCAAGTGGTGGGCGATGGCCTCGAGCACCGCAGCTTGGTGCGGCGACAGGAAACGGTGAGCCGCGGCCATCTGGCGCCGGGGTACCGGTGCCGAGGAGCCGACTGAGCGGGCAGCCTCGTTGCTGGCCACGTGTTGAGTATGACGCCGTTATAGGGCTGACCTGGGGATGCTCGTTTCGCGGCGTGTCGGAAATGCGCCGCTTCGGGTTCGCGGTGGCTAAGGTGTCTAGGCCTTGTTCGCGTAGGCCGACCACTCGACCTGTGATGCGGTCAGGTTGCGACCGGTCGGCTCGACGTAACGCTGCACGACCTGCTCGGGTCCGAGCTGCTCCACCAGCCGCCAACCGTGCCCATCCAAAAACGAGGCAACCTCGTCGGGCTGTAAACCGAAGCGCCACAGCTGCTGACGTTGCCGAAATCTGCGGTACAGCCGCTGTGCGCCATAGAAGTTGACGCCGTCGATGAAATCGCGCCGCACATAGGTGAACACCAGCCGGCTTCCCGACGCCGCTGGCCGCAGACTTTCGAGTGTGGCGTGGACGGCGTCGGCGGTGAGGTACTGGGTCACGCCTTCCCAGATGAAAAAGGCGCGGTAGTTGTTGCGGTAGCCCAATTCGG
>DASZKQ010000187.1:0-3929 GCA_035552835.1 Mycobacterium sp.
GGTGACGTTGTAGGTCACCGCGATCGGGCCGAACACCACCGGCAAGTCCCACGCCGGCGAACCACACCGCTGCTGCGCTTTGCCGTGTTCATCGGCGCTCAGCGGCACATCCGAGCCACCGAAATCAGTTTGATTGCCTACGAACTCATTAATCCCGGCACCCGAACCATTGGCCGTGTAGTTCAAGGTTTGACCGGAACACGTCTGTTCGAACGCGTTGACGAAACGGGCCATCGCATTCGCCTGGGCGGTAGACCCGCTGGCTTTCAGCGTCTGCTTTCCACCGCAACTCACGTTCGCCGCTGACGAACCAGACGAACCGGACGAACCGGACGAACTGGACGAACTACCGCCTTGACTTGCCGTGTTGTTGTTTCCACACGCGGACAGCAGCAGCGCACCGCTGGCCAGCACACTCAGCGCAGCGCTAAATCGATTGAGTTTCAAATCGGTTCCTTTGAAGGGTCGGGTTGTGGACTACTTTCACTACGCAACCAGGTCAACACGGGCCACGGGATCCTGACGAGATAGGCGAAGCGTGGCTGCTCTGGGCCAACGCCGTGAGGACTCGAAGTAAACAAATCGCGTCACTGAGCCGAACGTAGCACCAGGATGAGGGGGCCTGCCGCCCACTGCCTAAATCAATTGCTTGACTTAACCAACGCCGTGCCGATTGACTCTTCGACATGGTCAACGAACTGGCCGGCAAGGTCGCGATCGTCACCGGCGGTGCATCGGGCATCGGTGCCGGCATCGTCGAGAAGTTTTTGGCGGAGGACGCTCGGGTGGTGATCGCCGACATTGAGCGCGATCGCGGTGAAGATTTCGCCGCCTCGCTGGGCGCCGACGCGGCCTTTCGATTGACCGACGTCTCCGATCCCGACCAGGTCGGTGCGCTGGTCGCAACCGCGGTCGACACATTCGGTGGGCTAGACGTGATGGTGAACAACGCCGGAGTCTCCAGCAGGATGCATCGCAGCTTCCTGGACGACGACCTCGCCGACTTCCACCGCGTGATGTCGGTCAACCTGCTGGGCGTGATGGCCGGGACCCGGGATGCGGCCCGGCAGATGGCGACCAGCGGCGGCGGGTCAATCATCAATATGTCGTCGATCGGCGGCATCCAGGCCGGTGGCGGCGTCATGACTTACCGCGCATCCAAGGCGGCGGTCATCATGTTCACCAAGTCCGCCGCAATCGAATTGGCGCATTACGAGGTTCGGGTGAACGCCATCGCGCCCGGCAACATACCGACACCGCTGCTAGCCACAACGACGACCAAGAAGTCCGCCCAAGAGCTCGCACGCTTCGAGCATGCGATCCGGGCGCAGATGCGATCCGACCGTCCGCTGAAACGCGAGGGCACAACCGCGGATATCGCGGAGGCCGCGCTGTACTTGGCCGGCGATCGGTCCAGGTACGTGACCGGCACCGTCTTGCCGGTCGACGGTGGCACTGTCGCCGGCAAGGTGATCCGTCGTCGTAGCGACCCGAAAGATTAAATCAATCGCTTGACTTAATCGTGATCAGGGCGTTGACTGGCCGGGTGACCACCGCGAAGGCCGGACGCACCGACCGGGCCAGTACTACCCAGGAGGCGATCCTGACCGCGGCCGAGCGACTGTTCGCCGAGCATGGAGTTTTCGCGGTCTCCAATCGGCAGGTCAGCGAGGCCGCCGGCCAGGGCAACAATGCCGCGGTCGGCTACCACTTCGGCACCAAAACCGACTTGGTGCGGGCCATCGAGCAGCGGCATCGGGTGGCCATCGAGCAGCTGCGGGAAAGCATGGTCGCCGAGACGCTGCAATCGGGGGCCGGCGACGATATGCGGAGTTGGGTGGCGTGTCTGGTACGCCCGCTGACCGATCACTTAGCGGCCCTCGGCAACCCCACCTGGTACGCGCGCTTCGCCGCGCAAGTGATGACCGATCCGGCCTACTACAACATCGTGGTCAAGGATGCGCTCACATCTGAATCGCTGGTTCAGGTGATAGACGGGATCAACAGGTGTCTTCCCGAGTTGCCGATCGATGTTCGGGTGGAACGCAACCTGATGGCCCGCAACCTGCTGATGCACACCTGTGCCGAGCGTGAAAGAGCAATGGCCGCAGGCGCATCCGTGCCGGGTTCGTCGTGGCAGGCCGCCGGTTCCGGTCTGATCGACGCGGTCGTGGGGCTCTGGCTAGCGCCGATCACCCCGCACGATTAGAAGAAGCTGGCTGTAGAAAATTATGAAAGTGACTGTGGACCAAGACAAATGCGCATCGTCGGGCAACTGCGTGATGAACGCTCCCGAAATCTTCGACCAGCGCGACGATGACGGAGTCGTCGTTCTGCTGAATGAGAATCCGCCCACCGAACAGGCTGACAACGCCCGCAAGGCCGCCGCGGGTTGCCCCGCACTGGCCATCCAGATCGAGGAGTGAGAAGTGTCCGACACCCTCACCGCAACCGAGGCGGTCTCTGACGTACCGGAATATCCGATGGCACGGGCGGCCGGCTGTCCGTTCGCCCCGCCACCGGAGGTGATGGAGCTCGGGGCTGCGCGGCCGCTGTCCAAAGTCAGGATCTGGGACGGCAGCACACCTTGGCTCATCACCGGTTACGAGGAAGTCCGGACATTATTTTCCGATTCCCGCGTCAGTGTTGACGACCGGCGGCCCGGCTTTCCGCATTGGAACCAGGGCATGTTGTCGACGGTGCACAAGCGCCCCAGGTCGGTCTTCACATCTGACGCCGAGGAGCACACCCGATTTCGGCGAATGTTGTCGAAGCCCTTCACCTTCAAGCGGGTCGAAGGCCTGCGGCCGGCGATCCAGCAGATCACTGACGAGCACATCGACGCAATGCTGGCCGGACCGCGGCCGGGCGACATCGTCACCGCGCTCGCGCTGCCGGTGCCGTCGCTGGTCATCAGCCAGCTGCTCGGCGTGCCGTATGAGGACGCCGAGATGTTTCAGCACCACGCCAACATCGGGCTCGCGCGCTACGCGACGGGTGAGGACACGGTCAAAGGTGCGATGAGCCTGCACAAATACCTGGCCCAGCTGGTCGAGTCGAAAATGGAGGCTCCGGCCGAAGACGCGGTTTCGGATCTGGCCGAGCGGGTCAACGCCGGTGAGCTCAGCGTCAAAGAGGCCGCGCAGCTGGGCACCGGGTTGCTGATCGCCGGGCACGAAACCACGGCCAACATGATCGGCCTCGGCGTGCTGGCATTGCTGCAGTACCCCGAGCAGGCGGCCGTGCTGCGTGATACCGATGACCCGAAAGTCGTCGCAAACGCGGTCGAGGAACTGCTGCGCTATCTGTCCATCATCCAAAACGGGCAGCGCCGTGTCGCCGCCCAGGACATCGAGATCGCCGGCGAGGTCATCCACGCCGGCGAAGGAATCATCATCGACCTGGCGCCGGCGAACTGGGATGCCAACGCATTTGCCGAACCCGAGCGGCTTTACCTGCATCGTTCGGGTGCCGGCCAGCACGTCGCGTTCGGCTACGGGCGGCACCAATGCGTCGGTCAGCAGCTGGCCCGCGCCGAGCTCCAGATCGTTTTTCACACGCTGATTCGCCGCATCCCCACGCTGGAATTGGCCATGCCGATCGAGGACATTCCGTTCAAGCACGATCGGCTCGCATACGGCGTCTATGAACTGCCTGTGACCTGGTGAATACTGTCGAACAAGTGTGGATCCGATTGGAGAGCCAATGATGTCGCCTCAAACTAGCACCGTCCCGCTTTACCCGCCCGGAGGATTCGGCGCGCCCAAGGATCGGCACGGCCACGCCGACGGAACCAACGTCGGCCTGCCGGCAGGAACCGTGGTTTTCTCTGCAGATAACCACATTTCGCTGGCTGACGACATTTTCTACCAGCGCTTCCCCGAAGCCTTTAAAGACAAGGCGCCGCGGATCTGGTACGAGGACGGCGC
>DASZKQ010000188.1:0-12733 GCA_035552835.1 Mycobacterium sp.
CGGAAGCCGTCGTCGGCTGCGCCGGCGGCGGCCATGATCTTCATTTGTTCCGCCACCTTGGTGCGGGCGATCACCGTGTTCGGCGTGTAGTGCGGACGGAAGACCTCGTCGGTCAACCGCTCCCGCATCTGGTTCTTTACGTCGCGCCAGCGTCCGTCCAGCGTATTGCGCAGGTGTTCCGCAGTGGTGGTCATATCCGACGGTAACCTGTCGCTCGCATCGTCGGGGTAAGCTCCGCGACGTCAGTCGACACTTTGGCCGACCGGCAGCCGAATGAACGGCGCGTTAACGCAAGGTGGCTATCATCTGTCGGTCGGTCGCGGCCATGCGGCCAAGGGAAGGTATGCCATGGGCCAGGTTTCCCGCGCCTTCAGCAAGCAGGGCGCGGTTGATGTTGAGGCTGTTGAGGCTGCGCTGCAGCCGAAATTCGCCCTGGCCGCCGGACCGGAACGAACCGTTTCACACACCTGGCTGGACACCTTCGATTGGCGGCTGCACTCCGCGGGGATATCCCTTGAGTATCTCGACGACGGTCCACTGATCCTGCAGTTTCCGGATGGCAGCCGGTTGCAAGGACCTCGGCCCAGGAAGTGGCCGGCACTGCTACACGATCTGCCGGCCGGGCGGCTGCATGACTCGCTGGCCCCGATTGTTGCTTTGCGGGCATTGCTGCCGGTCGTCACCGTGCAGCGTGCCGTGCGGGAGAGCCGGGTGCTCAACGCCGACGAAAAAACCGTTGCCCGGCTGCTGACCGAAAGCGCTGACGACGGCACCAGCCTGCTGCAGGTCCAGCCGTTGCGCGGCTACGACGTGGACGGCGATCGGATTGCCCGCCTGGTGGGCGGCGTCGATGGGCTCACCGCGGCGACAACGACGCCCTACGACGACGCGCTGGCGCTTGCCACCCGCAGTCCCATCGACCGTGAGCAGGATGTGATGGTGCGGCTGCGTCCGGAAACGCCTGCACCGGTGGCCATTGCGAGCATGCTTGCGCAGTTCGCAGCGGTCATCGACGACAACGTGGCGGGCACGATTGCGGCAATTGACACCGAATTCCTGCACGACCTGCGGGTGGCGGTGCGACGCACCCGTTCGATTCTCAAGCTCGCCGGCGATGTGCTGCCCGCGAACATCGCCGAGCAATTTCAGCCCGAGTTCAAGTGGATCGGTGATCTGACCACGCCGGTGCGCGACCTGGACGTCTACCTGCTCGAGCTCGACAACATGGCCGCCAGACTGGCGTCGGCCGATCCACACGACCTCGACCCGTTCCGGTCGTTCTTGGTTCGGCATCGCTCTGCCGAGCGTCGCCGCCTGGTGCGCGGGCTGCGGTCTCGGCGCTTCGAGCAAGTGATGAGCGACTGGCGCGCCGCGCTGGCGCAGGTGACCGCGGACGCCAACGGCGGGCCGGCGGCCGCGGCGCTGGCCCGCCAGCGCATCGACCGGGCGTTCCGAAAGGTCGTGCGGCGCGGCAAACGGATCACGGCCGACTCGCCGAGCGAGCAGGTGCACGAGCTGCGCAAGCGCTGCAAGGAATTGCGCTATCTGCTCGAGGTATTCCGGCCAGTGTGTGCCGACGCGCCGTATCGCCCGCTGATCAAAGAGCTCAAGGCGTTGCAGGACACGCTCGGCGACTTCCAGGATGGCGAAGTACAGCGTGAAGCCGTCCGAGAATTTGCCGCGGTGATGATGGAACAGGGCGCCGCGCCGCCGGCAACCGTGCTCGCGATGGGAGAAGTGGCTGCGCAGCTCGACGCACATCAGCTGAACGCGCGGGGGGCGCTGGTGGGTCGGCTGCAACCATTCCTGGCCAACGAGAATCGTGCCCGAGTGAAGGCGCTGGTGCGCTGATGAAAATCTATGCGACTTACAACATCAAGGGCGGTGTCGGTAAGACATCGGCCGCGGCAAACCTTGCGCATCTCGCCGCGCGCAGCGGATACAACGTGCTGTTGTGGGATCTCGACCCGCAGGGCGCGGCCAGTTATCTTTTCCGGGTCCGGCCCAAAGTCAAGGGCGGCAGTCGAGCGCTGGTAGACGGCACGCGATCGCTCGACGACGCGATCAAGGCCACCGATTTCGACGGGCTTGACTTGCTGCCAGCCGATTTCCGATACCGCAACATGGATTTACAGCTTGACGACGTGCAGCGTCCGACCCGCCGGATTCATCAGCTGCTGCGACCGCTTGACGGCGAATACGACGTGGTCTTCCTCGACTGTCCACCGAGCATTTCGCTGTTGTCGGAGAACGTATTGCATGCGGTCGATACGCTACTGGTGCCGATGATTCCGGCCACGCTATCGGTGCGCACATTCGATCAATTGTCCGGCTTCGTCAATGATTTCGACGGCCGCAAGCCGCACGTGTGTGCGTTCTTCTCGATGGTGGACGGGCGCAAGCGGCTGCACCGGGACCTCATGGAACAGTTGTCGGCCGAACGACGGGGAATCTTGAGAACGGCTATCCCGGCACTGTCGATCATCGAGCAGATGGCCGAACAACGGGCGCCGGTGACGGCGTTCGCCCCATACAGCGTCGCAGCCAAGTGCTACGAAGCGCTTTGGCATGAGGTGCACGGAGTGATCGGATAAGACGGCCGTGCCGGGATACCTAGCCGCTGCGACGATCGTGCTGCTGATCGGCATGGTCTTAAGCAGAGTCTTGCTCTTGAGCAGGACCGGAACGCGCGCAATGCATTTCGGCAGCATTGACAAGAAGGATTTTCTCATTCCGCCGGTCGCGCTGTTCTACTTCTACACCGTCTTTGCCGCGGCGTTCGGTTGGCCGCTGGTCGGCGGCCGAAGGTTCTTTCAGTCCGAACCTATGGCCTGGATCGGAGTCGGATTGTGTTGTGGTGGCTTACTCGTGCTGCTGGCGAGCCTGATCTCGTTCGGCAAGAGCTTTCGGGTTGGCATCGACGTCGACCGTCCCGACGACCTGGTCACCACCGGAGTGTTTGCGTGGAGCCGTAACCCGATTTACGTCGCGCTGTTTCTCGTTTTGGTGGGCCAATTCTTGGTGTTCCCGAACTGGGTTCCTGCTGCTTACCTCGTTGCGGGTACCTGGCTTTTCCACCGTCAGGTTTTGCGCGAAGAGGAATTCATGCGGGGGCAGTACGGCGAAGGGTACGCGGTGTATTGCCGACGGGTGAGACGATATGTCTAGCTTTGCGGTTCGTGTTGTGCGACAACAGCTTTAGGCTGATGACTTCTCCGTGCCGGCCGCCTCAGCCGCCAGCGTAACGACCCGGTGGCCACTGCACCTAAGCCGACCAGCATCGCCATATCGAACAGCCACCGGCCAGTTGAGTGTGTCCACGAATCATCGGACGCAGCCAGCAGATTGACCGCGGGCACATCGACGGTGGAGGCCGAGGCGGCGAAACTCCATCGGGACGGCACGAACCAAGAGATCTGCTCCAGGCCGAACCGGCCGCCGATCGGGAACAGCGCCCCGTCGAACACCGCCGAAATCAGGACGATCAGCACGGCCATCAAGAGGATCTGCTCGACGTAGGACGCCAGCGATGAGAGGGCGAGCGCGAGCATCGCTGAGACGATGGTGGTGATGGATAGTATTACGAACAGCTCGAAGGCGGCCGCGAACGTGCCAGGGCCGAGCAGCACGGCGCCTTGAGTGGGCGCGCCTTTGCCGACGAGGGCGGCAGTGGTCATGATGGCGGTCGCGACGATGGCAACAAAGCTGTAGACGATCATCTTGGCGGCCACGAACGCCGACGCCGACAAACCGTTGGCTTGTTCGCGGCGGAAGATGCGCCGTTCGCCGAATAGGTCACGGATGCCCAGCGCCGTGCCCATGACGACGGCGCCGATGGTGAGCACGGCGAGGATCGCAACGGCTTCGTCGGGACTGCTGCCATACGGGTTCGCCGGGCCCAGGCCGGCATGGCCGGGCACCAGCAGCGAGATCGCGCCGAACAGCACCGGCAGGATGGTCAGGAAGATGACATACCGCTGATCACCGACCATGAGCCAGCCCTGTCGACGGGCCGCGATGACGATTTGGCGCCACAGACTTAGGTGTGCCCCCGGGGCAGGCGTGTGGGCCGGAGTTGGTTCGGCCGGAGGCGGGGTCTGCGGCTGGCGGGCCAGATACGCGCCGTGTGCGCCATACGGATCCGTGCTGACCCGCGCGATGATTTCCGCCCAGTCGGTGGTGCCCAGCTCGGCGCCGATCTGCGCGGGCGATCCGGCAAAGGCCGGCGTGCCCGTCCCGGTGAGGAGCACCACCTGGTCGCAGATGTCGATGTCGGTCGGCGACGTGGTTGCCACCACAACGACACGTCCCTCGTCGGCGAGTCGCCGCAGCGTCGCCCTCATCTCGCCGTCGGCGGCCGCGTCGAGTCCGGCGGTCGGCTCGTCGAGGACAAGCAGTGACGGCTCGGTCAGCAGTTCCATCGCCATCGACGCACGCTTGCGCTGCTCGGCGGTGAGGTTGCCGACCTGGATGGTGCGCAGCAAGTCCAGCTTCATCTCGTTGAGTGCCCTACGCACGGTCTGGCGGCGGTGATCAGCGGAAGTGCCAGGCGGCATACGCAATTCAGCGGCATAGCCCAACGCTTGTTCGACGGTCAGCGCAGGATGCAGCAGGTCGTAGCGCGGCACGACTCCGATGTGCGCCCGCAAGTGATCGGCCGCAACGTCGTGGCCGTCGAAATGGACTGCGCCGACACTTGGTTGCACCGCTCCGCCCAGCACGTCGACCAGAGCAGCTGTGCTCGCCTCCGAGTGCCCGATCACCGCAGTAAGCGTTTCCGGCTCAGCGGTGAAGGACAGGTCCGCCAGCACCTGCTCGCCATCGACGCTGAGCCGCACCTGACGTGCCTCGAGCGGACCGGTCTCGACCGCCGGTCGCGGGGCTGGGACTTCTGCTGGCGTTGTCTCCGGCGCGTGTGTATCTGGCGTGGCCTCGTGTGGCTTGGGTTCGCGGCGCTGCGGTCGCAGTTTGTGTATCGCTCCGGTCAGCGCCTCGACGAACCCATTTCGCTTGCGCGGGGCCGGCGGCGACTGCGTTGACGGCGGCCAGCTGACTGGCGGCGCCGGTTGCTCCGAACGCGTTGTCGGGTCGACGCGATGAGGTTCCGGCGGCATCGGCATGGCAGGCGGCGGCGGAACCGGCGGTCGCTCTGCTGCCTGTGTCTCCGGTGCATCCGGCCAGCGCAACGCGGTGGTGGGCGCGGCCTCGTGGGGCCGGGGTTCGGGGCGCTGCGGTCGCAATTTTTGCATCGCTCCGGTCAGCGCCTCGACGAACCCGTGCCGCTTGCGCGGGGCCGGCGGCCAGGGGACTGGCGGCGGCGGTTGTGCGGACCAGGGCGGCGGGTCTGGCGCTGGCCGGCGAAAGTGGGCCGTCGGCGCTGCCGGCTGCTCCGACCGAGCCGGCGGCTCGACGCGCTGAGGTATCGGCGGCATCGGCATGGCAGGCGGGGGCCGAACCGGCGGTCGTCTCAGCTGATCCGGCCGGGGTGGGGGACCGGGAGGCGGCCATCCTGGCCGGCCGGGCCCGCGCTGTGCAGCGGTGGGCGGCGGCACGGGCCGCATCTCCGGGCGCGGCGCACGCCTGGGCGGTGGCGGCGGCGGCGGTGGCGGCGGAGGTGGCGGGGCGCCGAGCTGAAATACCAGTCGGGGTCCATGCTGCGGATCGCCGAGGGTGATAGCCCTGCCGTCATGGATGAAGACCGTGGACATCCGCACGCCGTCGACGTAGATGCCGCCTTCGCCGCGGTCGACGGCAATCCACTGCGTGCCGTTGTGATGCACCACCACGTGGGTGGACGAGGTGGAGGTGCCCGCGCCGTAGACGCGGATATCGGCTCGGCTGTCGCGGCCAATGGTGACGTCCCGGCCGACGGGAAAGGTGTATCTATCGGGTCCGAACCAGACGATCAGGGGGGAAGCGAATGCTTCCGGGGGCATAGCCACCACCTTCCGCGCCCATCTTCTTGGGTCGACTGACGGTCGTCTCTCCGCCATCATGCCCCGAGATCCGCTGAAGGGATGTCGGCGCTGGCCAGTTGGCCCGGCTACCAGCCGCTATCGTGGCCCGCCCGGTCGCGGCGCCGGCGCGGCATCCTCCAAAAGGCGGCGCAACACCGCGACCGCTTCCACCAACCTCTGGCGGTCCGCGGACCCTAGGTTGGCAAGTTGCGGCTCGATCGCCGCAGCCCGGTCGGTCCGCACGCGGCTGAGTGTGCGTATGCCCTCAGGTGTGATCCGGATGCGGACTGCCCGGGCGTCGCCGGGGTCCACGGTCCGGGCGACCAGGCCGGCGTCTTCGAGCCGCCGCACTTGGGTGGTCATCGTCGGCTGCGAGCAGTGGTCCATGGCGGCCAGATCACAGATCCGCGCTTCGCCGTGGGCTTCGATGGTCGACAGTAACCGGGCCTGCGCGGCCGGCAACTGCATCTGGATGCGCTGGGTGGCATAGCGATTGAGCCGGGCGACCACGGCGAGCAGATCCGCGCCCAGACCGGCGCCGGTCTCCCCGGCCGCGCCACGATCGGCGGTAGCGGATGTCGTCATGTGTCTATAATTGCATAGCTAGGCTATCTAGACCACTAACCGGCTAATTTCGATGGTGCAAACTCGTGTGACCCGCCACGCTCTACGCGCGGGGAACGCCCGGACAACTGGCAGAATTGGTGAAATGAGCGCGACACACCCCCCGTCCACGTCCCGAGCGGGTGGACCGCTGAGACCGGGCGAACTCGCGCAGTCGGCAGTCATGGCGGCACTTTGTGCGGCGACCGCGATCATCGCTGTCGTCGTCCCGTTTGCCGGCGCATTGGCACTGCTTGGCACCGTTCCGATGGGATTACTGGCCTACCGCTACCGCTTCCGCGTGCTGATCGCCGCGATTGTCGCCGCGGGCATGATCGCATTTCTGATCGCGGGTCTCGGCGGCCTGATAACTGTTGTCAACAGTGCCTATGTCGGCGGCCTGACCGGAGTCGTCAAACGCCGGGGCCGCGGCACCCCGACCGTGATCGCCACCTCCTGCGTCGCGGGAGCGGTTTTCGGCGGAGCGACGGTCGCCGCGTTGGCGGCACTGGCGCGGCTCCGGCACCTGGTCTTCGCGGCCATGACCGCCAACGTCGATGGAACTGCGGCTGTCTTGAGGGGGATCGGGCGCTTCGCGATCGAACACACATTCCCACTCAGCAGACCCTTAGGGATCGGGCTTGAGACCGCCGCCGACCGCCTCAAGTGGGTCTTCGCCGAGGCGCTGCACTACTGGCCGTGGCTGCTGCTCGGCCACTCGGTCATAGCAATCATGGGTGTCTCGTTGATCGGGTGGTGGGCGCTGTCTCGCGTGCTGGACCGGATGCGTGGCATCCCCGATGTGCACAAACTCGACGCGCCGGTCGAGACTGCACCGATTGCCCCGGTGCCAGTCCGCCTGGGCCAGGTCCGATTTCGCTACCCGGGCTCCGATCACGACGCACTGCGCCCGGTCAGCTTGGACGTCCACGCCGGCGAACACCTGGCCATTACCGGCGCCAACGGCTCCGGCAAAACCACACTGATGCTGCTGCTGGCCGGTCGCGAGCCGACGTCGGGCACTGTTGAACGCCCCGGGGCGGTGGGGCTTGGTCGACTGGGCGGCACCGCAGTAGTCATGCAGCACCCGGAAAGCCAGGTGCTTGGTACGCGGGTGGCCGACGACGTGGTGTGGGGTCTGCCGCCCGGGACCAGCACCGACGTCGGTCGGTTGCTGAGTGAAGTCGGTCTCGCCGCGCACGCGGAACGCGACACCGGCAGCCTCTCGGGTGGTGAGCTACAGCGCCTGGCGGTGGCCGCCGCGCTGGCCCGGGAGCCGGCGCTGCTGATCGCTGACGAGGTCACCAGCATGGTTGACCAGCAGGGGCGAGAAGCTCTGCTCGGCGTGCTATCCGGCCTCAAGCAGCGGCATCGCACGGCGCTCGTGCACATCACGCACTACAACAACGAAGCTGATTCCGCTGACCGCACAATCAATCTCAGCGATTCCGGGGACAACACCGAGATGGTCGAAACGACCGCCGCGCCGGCAGCAACCGTCGCGATGGGCCACGATTCCGGCGCGCCGGTGCTCGAACTCGCCGGCGTCGGGCACGAATACGGCAGCGGGACCCCGTGGGCAAAGGTCGCGCTCCGCGAGGTCAGCTTCACGGTGCACCAGGGGGACGGATTGCTGATCCACGGCGGCAACGGCTCAGGTAAGTCGACGTTGGCATGGATCATGGCCGGGCTGATGGTGCCGACCACCGGCAAGTGTGTGCTTGACGGCCGCCCCACCCACGAGCAGGTCGGCGCGGTAGCGCTGTCCTTCCAGGCCGCCAGGCTGCAGCTGATGCGTAACCGAGTCGACCGGGAAGTGGCCTCGGCGGCAGGCTTTTCAGCCAAAGACCATGACCGCGTGACGAGGGCGCTGGCCGTTGTGGGACTGGACAGCGGGTTGGCGAAGCGGCGCATCGACCAGCTCAGCGGCGGTCAGATGCGGCGGGTAGTGTTGGCCGGTCTGCTGGCGCGCTCGCCGCGCGCGTTGATCCTTGACGAGCCGCTGGCGGGCCTGGACGCCGCCACCCAACGCGGTTTGCTGCGGCTACTCGAGGAACTGCGCCGCGAGAAGGGTCTGACGGTAGTCGTCATCTCCCACGACTTCGCCGGGTTGGAGGAGTTGTGCCCACGCACTTTGAATCTGAGCGATGGTGTGCTGGAACCGGCTTCGGCGACGGTAGGAGGTCTCTCATGACCCGCGCCGGCGACGATGCAGAGCGAAGCGATGAGGAGGAGCGGCGCACATGACCGCGGCACCACCGGATGAGCGCGCGACCCGTGGCCAAACTCGCTCGATGGTGCTGCTGCGTCCGGTGCCCGGTAAGTCGGCAGTCCACGACTTGTGGGCCGGCACCAAACTATTGGTGGTCCTTGGCATTTCGGTCCTGCTAACGTTTTATCCCGGATGGATCGCGATTGGGCTGGTGGCGGCGTTGGTGCTGACAGCGGCCCGGATCGCGCGCATTCCACGCGGCGCGCTGCCGTCGGTACCGCGCTGGCTGTGGATTCTGATCGCGATCGGCGCCATCACTGCGGCGTTTGCCGGCGGAAGTCCGGTGATCGACGTGGCCGGGGTGCAGATCGGATTCGGCGGGCTGTTGAACTTCCTGCGCATCACTACATTGTCGATCGTGTTGCTGGGTCTGGGGGCGATGGTGTCGTGGACCACCAATGTCGCCGAAATAGCGCCGGCGGTTGCCACTTTGGGTCGACCACTACGGCTATTGCGGATCCCAGTCGACGAGTGGGCCGTCGCATTGGCACTTGCGTTGCGGGCATTCCCGATGCTGATCGACGAATTTCGGGTGCTGTATGCAGCGCGGCGGTTACGGCCCAAACCGATAGCGCCCACCCGCTGGGCTCGCCGCAAGCGTCGTGCCCTGGAGTTGATCGACCTGATCGCTGCGGCGATCACTGTGACATTGCGGCGCGCCGACGAGATGGGTGATGCGATCACGGCGCGTGGCGGCACCGGTCAGATTTCGGCCGCGCCGGCGCGGCCGAAACTGGCTGACTGGCTTGCACTCTCGCTCACCGCGGCGGTGTGCATCGCGGCGGTCGCGCTGGAAGTGCCGTTGGGCGGCTAGCCCCTTAACGGCGCGCGGCGGCATTGGCCGCTTGCTGCGCCTGGCGCAGGGTCGACGACACGTCACTGCGGCCCAGGAACATCTCGTCGAAATACGGTTTGAGGACCTGATTTCCGGCGGCGAAGCCGGCGCCTCCAGGCGCATCGATGCGCGGTCCGTTCAACACCGCGAAGAACGGCAGAACGTCGACCTTCTTCGCGGCCCAATAGTCGAAGTACACCTTCTGAGCCGACCGCACTGCGGGAATGGCGCTGCCATGCCGGCCCACGTATTGGTTGCCTTCCGTGCTGCCCATCCAGGCCAGCACCTGGCGTACCGCGTCAGGGTGCGCAGATGCGGAATTGCCTGCCGCGGCGATGCCATTGGTGACACTGACCCGGCCCTGGGGGCCTGCCGGCAGCATAGCGACACCCCAGCGGAAGTTGGCCTGGTCGGCCACCGCCGCCAGGTTGTAGGTGCCGGACTGGAAGAGCGCCATCCGGCCGGCCAGGAACTGGTTGCGGGAGAAGTCGCCGTTGTCGTTGGTGTCCGAGGCGGGCGGCGTGACGTGGTCGCCGTTGATCAGGCTGACCAGGTAAGTGAAAGCCTGGACCGCGCCGGGGTTGTCGAACGCGAAGCGATCACCGTTTTGGAATACACCTCCGGCCGACCCGATGTAGTTCAGGTAGATGCCTTGCGCGTCGTTGGCCGCGTTGTAAGCCCACTGGCGGATACGTCGGGCATCGAAACCCGGTGCGGCCGCGGTGCGTCCATCGGCATCGACTGTGAGCCGGGCCAGCAGCGGGCGCAGGGTGTCACCGCCGCCCGGATTCCATCGCAGCGCCGCCAATTGGGCGGGGTCGACACCGGCGGCGGCGAGCAGATCGGCGTTGTAGTACAACGCGATTCCGGCATCGGTTAGTTGGGGAACTGCCCACAGCGCCCCGCGGCGGGTGAACTGCTCGGCCACCGACGGTTCCCACGCCGACGCGGCGCCCGCACCAAGGTTTTTCCCGATGTCCATAAGCCGGCCGCTGTCCGCGTAGCCGGCGAGGTAGGCATTGGAGATCCAGAAGATGTTGTCGGCGCTGCCGCCCGCGACGTCGGTGCGCAGCGTGTTGAAGTAGGTGGAATACGAGACGACATGGGTGTGCACCTCGATGTCGGGATGGGTTCTGGTGAACGCCGCAAACGATTGCCGATACGCCGCCGCCACCTGCTCGTCCCACAGTCGAACGGTGACCACCGTCTTGCCGCCGCGCGGCCTGGCCGAGACGTCCAACAGCACCGCCGTCCCGGCCAGCAACGCCGCGACCAACACTGAAGTCAGCGCGAACAGCGTGGAAAACCTTAGCCGAATCATGTGATGGCCTCACGCCGAGATTGCAGTGGTGGTTGTAAATCAGCGAAAACTACAGCCATAGACGCAATCTCAACGCTCGGTCGGCTCATTTGAGCCCCGTTACGACGATCGATCGCACTACGTGCCGCTGGAAAACCACAAACAGCACGAGCAGCGGCACAATCGCCACGGCGGTGGCAGCCATCACCAGCGTCCATTGGGCGTTATACCGCGACTGCAGCGCAGCAGTTGCCACCGTCAGCACCTGCCACTTGGCACCGGTAGTGATTACCAGCGGCCACATGAAGTGGTGCCATTGCGACACGACGGTAATCAGCATCAGCGTGACCAGGACCGGTCGGCTGGAGGGCAGCACCACGTGCACGATGACGTCTAGCGTGTTGGCGCCGTCGAGATACGCGGCGTTGATCAGGTCATCGGGTATCGCCCGAAAGTACTGGCGCAGAAGGAAAATTGCGTAAGGCGAGCCGAACATGAATGGCAACACCAACGCCCAGAAGGTGTTTCGCATCCCCAGCTGAGCCATCATCAAATAGAGCGGCACCACCGTCACCGAGCTCGGCACCATCAACGTCGCGATATAGACCCAAAACAGTGCGTCCCGGCCGAGAAAACGTAGCCGAGCGAATGCATAGGCGGCAAGCACCGAAAAGGTCAGCTGCCCAAGGGCGATCACCGCCGTCATCAACGTCGTCACCGCCAGCGCCCGACCGAAACCCGCGCCGCCCAAGTCGGCGTAGTTGGCCAGCGTCGGCGGTCGCGGCCAGGCCAACGGTGTACCGGTTGCGAACTGGTGCGCGGAGGTGAATGAAGTGAGCAAGCCGAGCGCGAACGGCGCCAGCGTGATTAGTGCACCCAGTACCAGGCCGGTGTAAACCAGAACTGCCGACGGCGATTTAAGTGAGGTCATAGCTGATCCGTCGACGGAAATACAGATGCTGGACGACGGTGATGCCGACCAGGATGACGAACAACACCACCGCCATCACCGCGGCGCGACCGACCGCCGCTGCCCCGAATGCCTCGGCGTAGATGCGGTGCGCGACCAGATCGGTGTGGTTTTCCGGTCCGCCACCGGTCAGCGCGTAGACGGTGTCGAAAACCTGGGCGGTACTGACGACCCCGGTGACCAGCACGAAAAACATGGTGGGCCGCAGCATCGGCAGCGTGATGCGCCGGAACCGCTGCCAGGCGGTGGCCCCGTCGATGCGGGCCGCGGAGTGGACGTCGGTCGGGATCGCCAGGATGCCGGCGAGGAAGAACAGCGCGACGTAGCCGACATTGGCCCATACGACCACCGCCGACACCACCGGCAGCGCCAGGCCGGGATCGGTGAGCCATTCGACGCGATGGCCCAGCAGGGTGCTCACCGCGCCATCGGTGGGCGCCAGGATCCAGCGCCACATCACCGCGATCGCCAGCGGGACGCAGATCCACGGCAGCACGTAAAGCGTGCGGAACAATCCGCTGCCGGGTAGATCGCGTGCCAGCAATGCGGCTGCCACCAGGCCGAGCACCGTCTGCGTCGGGACCACGATCGCAACGAAAATCAACGTGACCAATAGTGAATTGCCGAACGCTGAATCGCTGAGCACCGAGCGCCAATTCGCGCCTCCGACATACTCGATCGGTCCGAGCAGGTCCCAGCGGTGCAGGCTCAGCCACACCACCACGAGAATCGGCAGCAGCAGAAACGCGACCACCCCAAACAGGCTGGGAGCGAGCAGCGCATAACCCAGCGCGGT
>DASZKQ010000189.1:0-6555 GCA_035552835.1 Mycobacterium sp.
GTGGCCAACACCAAGACGGCGCTCGATCTGATCAGCCAGGCCATCGAATCCGCCGGTTTTAAACCCGGCCCCGACGTCGCGTTGGCCCTCGATGCCGCGGCCACCGAGTTCTACACCGACGGCACCGGTTACAAGTTCGAGGGCAGCACCCACACCGCTGACCAGATGACCGAGTTCTACGCCGGCCTCCTGGGCTCCTACCCGTTGGTGTCCATCGAAGATCCACTGTCCGAAGATGATTGGGACGGCTGGGCTTCCCTGACGACGGCGATCGGCGACCGGGTGCAGATCGTCGGCGACGACATCTTCGTCACCAATCCCGAAAGGCTGGAAGAAGGCATCGAGCGTGGCGTCGGAAATGCGTTGCTGGTCAAGGTCAACCAGATCGGGACGCTGACCGAGACGCTCGACGCCGTCGCGCTGGCGCACCACAGCGGATACCGGACGATGATGAGTCACCGCAGCGGCGAAACCGAGGACACCACGATCGCCGATCTTGTGGTGGCTGTCGGGAGCGGGCAGATCAAGACCGGCGCACCGGCGCGCAGCGAACGCGTCGCCAAGTTCAATCAGCTGCTTCGGATCGAAGAAGCGCTCGGCGACGCTGCCCGCTACGCGGCTGATCTGGCATTCCCGCGGTACGCGCCGGAAGCCGGCTAACCGGTAGGAATCATGCCCGAATCGAAACGGCCAGACCCGAAGCGGCGCTCACCGGCGTCGCGTCCGACCCGGGCCGGCGATTCGAAACAGGGCCGGCCGCGCAAGTCGCCGGCAGCCCGTCCCGGTCCGAATGCGTCCCGTGCCCTGCCGGAGCAGGTCGAACCGATCAAACGCGCGATCCTCGAATCGGCCGAGCAGCGGTCCGAGCAACGACTCGGCCTGACCGCGCGGCGGGCCGCGATCCTGGCGGCGGTTGTCTGCGTGCTGACGCTCACCATCGCCGGCCCGGTCCGCACCTATTTCGCGCAGCGCACCGAGATGAAACAGCTGGCTGCCTCCGAAGCTGCTCTGCGGCAACAGATCGCCGATCTCGAGCAGCAGAAGGTCAAGCTCGCTGATCCGGCTTACATTGCGGCCCAAGCCCGCGAGCGTCTGGGGTTCGTGAAGCCGGGTGACATCCCGTATCAGGTCCAACTTCCCGCGTCGGCGGCCCTGCCCGCGGAGCCGGGCACCCAGCCGGCGCCCGCGGCCGCAAGCGATCCGTGGTACACGTCGCTGTGGCACACCATCGCCGACGCCCCACACGGCCCGCCGACGGCCACCCCGCAACCACCCGCGCCGTCGACACCGGCCCCACCAAGTCCGCCGCCGCCCGGTGGTTGATCCTGACGACCTCGGCGCAGTGGCGCGCCAGCTCGGCCGCGAGCCGCGGGGAGTGCTTCAGATCGCTTACCGGTGTCCCAATGGTGAACCCGGCGTGGTCAAGACCGCACCCAGACTGCCTGACGGCACACCATTTCCGACCCTGTACTACCTGACGCATCCGGCGCTCACCGCTGCGGCGAGCAGGCTGGAGTCTTCGGGAATGATGGGGGAGATGACGCAGCGGCTGAGCTGTGACACCGAACTGGCCGCCGCCTATCGACAGGCACACGAGTCGTATCTGGCCGAGCGGGATGCCATCGAGCCACTTGGGACGGCGTTTTCCGCCGGTGGCATGCCCGACCGGGTCAAGTGTCTGCATGTGCTGATTGCGCACTCGCTGGCCAAAGGCCGGGGGACGAATCCGCTCGGCGACGAGGCGCTGGCCGTGCTGGCGGCCGAGCCGTCGATGGCGGGGATCCTGACGCCGGGGGAGTGGCGCAGATGAGCAGGGTCGCAGCAATTGACTGTGGTACCAACTCAATCCGTCTGCTGATCGCCGATGCGCTCGACGGGCAGCTGCGCGACGTGCACCGCGAGATGCGCATCGTGCGGCTCGGTCAGGGCGTCGACGCAACCGGTCGATTCGCGCCGGATGCGTTGGAGCGCACCCGCGCCGCGCTCGTCGACTACGCGGCGCTTTGCGCGACGCACGGCGTTGACCGGATACGCGTGGTCGCGACGTCGGCCGCACGCGACGCCGGCAATCGCGATGTCTTTTTCGCGATGACGGCCGATGTGTTGGGCGGCGTGGTCGACGGTTGCGTCGCCGAGGTGATCACCGGTGCCGAAGAGGCCGAACTCTCGTTTCGTGGAACAGTCAACGAACTAGACTCCGCTGCAGCGCCTTTCGTCATCGTCGACTTGGGTGGCGGCTCGACCGAGATCGTGCTCGGGACCGACACCGTCGTGGCGAGCTTTTCGGCCGACATCGGCTGCGTGCGGCTCACCGAGCGCTGTCTGCATTCGGATCCGCCAACGGCTGCGGAGGTCGCGGCTGCCCGCGGAGTGGTTCGCGAACGGCTCGGCGAGGCGCTGCGCGCCGTCCCAGTGCAACGAGCCCGCACTTGGGTGGGTGTGGCCGGCACGATGACGACGATTGCGGCGCTGGCGCACGACATGACGACTTATGACTCTGCGGCCATTCATCTTTTGCGGGTCGGCATGGACCGGCTGCTCGCGGTGTGTGACGACCTGATCGGCATGGCTCGAGCACAGCGCGCTGCGCTCGGACCGATGCACGCCGGACGGGCCGACGTGATCGGTGGCGGTGCGATCGTGATCGAGGAATTGGCGTTTGCGCTGCGCGAGCGTGCCGGCATCGACGCGTTGACGGTCAGCGAGCACGACATCCTCGACGGCATCGCGCTCTCGATCGCCGACTGATCTCGAGCCCCGGCCGGCGGGAACCGGAGTGGACCCGCGGGAGTCCTACGTTCGTTGGGCACGGTTAGGTTCGCGGCCGTTGGGCGAAGGGGAACTTATGAGCACACCTGCAGGTGGCAACACGCTTAGCACCGATTTCGATCTGATGTGCTCTGTTGCAGGGGCCATCGACACCCGCAATGAAGAGATCCGGACGACACTGCAGGCATTCATCGGTCGCATGAGCGGCGTGCCGCCGTCGGTGTGGGGTGGAGCCGCGGCAGCACGTTTCAAGGACGTGGTGCAGCGGTGGAACGCCGAGTCGACGAAACTCCACCATGCCCTACATGGCATCGCAGAGACCATTCGCTATAACGAAGCCGCACTGCGGGAATCGGCCGACAACCATGCGCACCGCATCGGCACCGCCGGCGGGGATCTGTGAGGCCAGCACCAATGGACTCGCAGTTGTCGTACAACTTCGATGAGATCGAATGCTCAGTTCGCCAGGAAATTCACGCCACCTCCGCCCGCTTCAACGCCGCGTTGCAGGAGCTGAAATCTCAAGTTGCGCCGCTGCAAGAACTGTGGACCCGCGAAGCTGCCACTGCTTATGCGATCGAGCAGCTGAGGTGGCATCAGGCGGCCACTGCGCTCAACGAAATCCTGGTCGACCTCGGAAACGCGGTTCGTGCCGGCGCCGAGGATGTCGCGGCCGCCGACCACCGGGCAGCCGGCGTATGGGCGCGATAGTTGCCCTGCTCACATAAAGACTCTGCGCGGTCCTGACGGAGGGGAGAGGCCGCGGGACCGCGCAGTTCAGCCACCATGACCAGCGAATCAGCTGTGCACATGGGCTTCTCACTCGGCGTTGTTCTCATCCGGGTCGTGCGTTTTGACCTGCGTGGATGACCGCCGGTAAGCTGCACCGTTGGCGTGCGGTACGCCGGGACTCGGGTCAATGTCGGTCGCCGAGACCATCCCTTGCCGTGGACGCCTGACCGGCACCCCGGGTCACACCGGGATCCACTCGAGAAAAGAAGGTAAGCGCTGTGGCTACCTACGCGCCGAAGGCGGGTGACACCACGCGTTCGTGGTATGTCATCGACGCCACGGACGTGGTGCTCGGCCGCCTTGCCGTCGCGGCAGCCAACCTGCTGCGCGGCAAGCACAAGCCGACATTCACCCCCAACGTTGACGGTGGTGACTTCGTCATCGTTATCAATGCCGACAAGGTCGCCATCAGCGGCGACAAACTGCACAAGAAGCTGGCTTACCGCCACTCGGGTTATCCCGGCGGGCTGCACAAACGCACGATCGGCGAGCTGATGGAAAAGCACCCCGACCGGGTGGTCGAAAAGGCGATCCTCGGCATGCTGCCGAAGAACAAGCTCGCCCGCCAGATCAAGCGCAAGCTGCACGTCTATGCCGGACCGCAGCACCCGCACACCGCCCAGCAGCCGACTCCGTTCGAGATCAAGCAGGTGACCCAATGACAGAGACGGCAGGAACTGAGACCGCCGAAGCCACTCAAGCCGAAGCCACTGAAGCCGAAGCCACTGAAGCCGAAGCCACTCAAGCCGAAGCCACTGAAGCCACCGAAGCCGCAGCCGCTGAGACAACTGAGGGTGCCGCGCCGGCGACGCGGACGGACTCCTTCGCCATCGATCGTCCGATCCAGACGGTCGGCCGCCGCAAGGAGGCCGTGGTCCGGGTGCGGCTCGTGCCCGGAAGCGGCAAGTTCGAGCTCGACGGTCGCAGCCTGGAGGCCTACTTCCCCAACAAGGTGCACCAGCAGCTGATCAAGGCGCCGCTGGTCACCGTGGACCGGCTGGAGAGCTTCGACATCTTTGCCCACCTCGATGGCGGCGGCCCGTCCGGCCAGGCCGGTGCGCTCCGGCTGGCGATCGCCAGGGCATTGATCCTGGTCACGCCCGAGGACCGGCCCGCCCTGAAGAAGGCCGGCTTCTTGACCCGTGACCCCCGCGCCACCGAGCGCAAGAAGTACGGCCTGAAGAAGGCCCGCAAGGCGCCGCAGTACAGCAAGCGCTGATCCCGGCGGCGATCACGGCCACGTACCAGTTGGGTGGCACTACGGGTAATCGGGTAGTCGCTTAGGTCCAGGGCCGTCAACTGTGAGAGGTTTGTCCGCATGGGTCGACTGTTCGGCACCGACGGCGTCCGCGGAGTCGCCAATCGAGAGCTCACCGCCGAGCTCGCGCTGGCGTTGGGCGCCGCGGCAGCTCGACGGCTGACCAGCTCGGATGGCGCACGTAGACGCGTCGCGGTGATCGGCCGTGATCCGCGTGCCAGCGGAGAGATGCTGGAAGCGGCGGTGATCGCCGGTCTGACCAGCGAAGGCGTGGACGCGCTGCGAGTCGGGGTGCTGCCGACACCGGCGGTGGCCTACCTGACCAGCGCCTACGACGCCGATTTCGGGGTGATGATCTCGGCGTCGCACAACCCGATGCCCGACAACGGCATCAAGATTTTCGGGCCGGGCGGGCACAAGCTCGACGACGCCACCGAGGACCAAATCCAGGATCTGGTCGCGGCCGGGCCGGGGCTGCGCCCCGCCGGGGCGGGGATCGGACGGGTGATCGACGCCGAGGACGCGCTGGACCGCTACCTGCGCCAGGTCGGCAAGGCCGGCACCGTCGGGCTCGACGGGCTGACCGTCGTCGTCGACTGCGCACATGGCGCGGCCTCGTTGGCCGCACCGCGTGCTTACCGTGCCGCCGGCGCCCGGGTCATCGCGATCCACTCCGAGCCCAACGGGCTCAACATCAACGACCGCTGCGGGTCGACCCACCTGGATGAGCTGCGATCGGCGGTACTCGCTCACGGCGCCGACCTGGGTCTGGCGCACGACGGGGACGCCGACCGGTGCCTGGCGATCGATGCCGCCGGCGAGGTCATCGACGGCGACGCGATCATGGTGGTTCTGGCGCTGGCGATGCAGGAAGCCGGCGAACTGGCCAACAACACCTTGGTCGCGACCGTGATGAGCAACCTGGGGCTGCACCTGGCAATGCGCGCGGCCGGTGTGACCGTTCGCACCACCAGCGTCGGCGACCGCTATGTCTTGGAAGAGCTGCGATCGGGTGACTACAGCCTCGGCGGCGAGCAATCCGGCCACATCGTGCTGCCCGGGTTGGCCAGCACCGGCGACGGCATCCTTATCGGCCTACGGCTGATGTCGCGGATGGCGCAGACCGGCTCGTCGCTGACCCGCCTCGCCTCCGCGATGCACACCCTGCCGCAGGTGCTGATCAACGTTGGGGTCGCCGACAAGCACGCCGCCGTCGCCGCGCCCTCGGTTCGCTCGGCCGTTCAGCAGGCTGAGGATGAGCTTGGTGATACCGGTCGAATCCTGTTGCGCCCCTCGGGAACCGAGCAGATGATTCGAGTCATGGTGGAAGCGGACGACGAGCGCACCGCCCACCGGATCGCCACCCTAGTCGCCGAGACGGTACGCGCCCAGCACTGAGTGCGGAACTCCCGGACGGCGCGATGCGTCGAAGCCGGTATGGGACAACAAAATGCGTTCGTCGACGCCGCGGCGGTGCGGACGGTCGCGACCCGGTTCGACGACACCGCGCAACTCGTCGACGACGCGGTACGCATCCACTTTGCCAGGCTGGCCTTCGACGGCGCCACTGCCGGACGGGCTTACATCGGTCACGGCGACGCGCTGCGGTTCGCCCTGAGTCGGCTGGCCAGTGAGCTTTCCCAATGGGCACGAGCGACCGTGGAGATCGCCACAGTGCTGCGGGCCAGCGCCGACCGCTACGCCGAGGCCGACCTGAGTGCTGCGGGCCGGGTGAG
>DASZKQ010000190.1:0-1945 GCA_035552835.1 Mycobacterium sp.
AAGTCGGCGCTCCAGTCGTCGAGCTGTTTGGCGCGCATGGTGACCATGTACTGATTGGACCCGGGCCGCATGGCGCGGCGCATGCGGCCCCAGTCGTATTCGATGCGGTCCACCGCCTCCGCTGCCGCCGTGTCTCCGAGAATCGGTGCCGGAGAGCGGCTTTCGTATGCCCGCAGGTACAGCGTGCAGAGGTTCGTCCATTCCACCGACCCCCACCGCACGTCGGTGAAGTCGACTTTGTCCGTCGCGGTCATGGCTGCCTCCTTTTCGCCCGATATTCGGTCCACATCCGGATGAACTCGTCGCGGTAAACCTGGGTGGAGAACTCGCAGAAATCGCGGAAGTCCTCCACACGCTCCCGCTGTTCCGGGCGATCCTCGCCCAGCACCGACAGACCGAACTCGGCCGCTTCGACGCCCAGACGCATCCGCGACGCCTGCGTGCCCAGCACGCTGGTAAAGCCGCCGGGGGTGACCCGGTAGAGGTGTTGGCGGGTTGGGCTCGGCAGCCGTTCCACCATGCCGCCTTCCTGCAACTGCCGGGAAACGGTACTGATTGAGGCCTTGCTCACCGACAACGCATTGGCCAGCTGGGTCAACGATTGCCGCGGCGGATCGCAGATCAGCAGCCACCCGTACACCCGGCCCATGGTGCGCGAACCGCCGCTGAGCTCGAAGAACAGCCCCATGCGGTCGACGAACTCGGCCTCTTCCGGCGACATCGGCATTCCTTAGTTTGTTCAATACGAACTTAACGTAGTCTTGGTCACCCGGCTTGGGGAATATCGCCTCGGCGGCGTTCCCGCCCGCATGGTTGACACCTTGCTGATTCTGTCGTACGAATGAGACATGTCTGTAGTTATGTCTCACAATGCTCCGGCGTTCCGGCTCGCCGCCGCGGACACCTGGCCGGATCCCTGGCCGATGTACCGCGCGCTGCGCGACCACGACCCGGTACACCACGTCGTTCCCCCGAACCACCCCGAAGACGACTACTACGTGCTGTCCCGGCACGCCGACGTGTGGGCGGCGGCTCGGCACCACGAGACGTTTTCGTCGGCGCAGGGGCTGACGGTCAACTATGGCGACCTGGAAATGATTGGACTGCAGGATAATCCGCCGTTCGTCATGCAGGATCCGCCGGTGCACACCGAGTTTCGCAAACTGGTGTCGCGCGGATTCACTCCACGGCAGGTCGAGGCGGTGGAGCCCAAGGTGCGCGAGTTCGTCGTCGAGCGCATCGAGACGCTGCGTGCCAACGGTGGCGGCGATATCGTCACCGAGTTGTTCAAGCCGCTGCCGTCGATGGTGGTGGCGGACTATCTCGGTGTGCCCGAAGACGATCGGACACAATTCGATGGCTGGACCCAGGCCATCGTCGCGGCCAACACCACCGAAGGCGGCGTCGCCGGCGCGCTGGAAACCGTCGGCGACGCGGTCGGGTCGATGATGGCCTACTTCACCCAACTGATCGAGCGGCGCCGGACAGAACCCGAGGACGACACCATCTCCCACCTCGTCGCCGCCGGCGTCGGCGCTGATGGCGACATCTCCGGCACGCTGTCGATTCTGGCCTTCACGTTCACCATGGTCACCGGTGGCAACGACACCGTGACGGGGATGCTGGGCGGGTCGATGCCGATACTGCACCAGTGGCCCGATCAGCGAGAGTTGTTGGTAGACAACCCCGAACGCATCCCCGACGCAGTAGAGGAGCTACTGCGGATGACATCGCCGGTCCAGGGGCTGGCGCGCACGGCCACTCGCGACGTCACGATTTGCGACACCACGATCCCGGCCGGCCGCAAGGTCTTGCTGCTGTACGGATCCGCCAACCGAGACGAACGCCAATACGGCCCGGATGCCGGCGAACTCGACGTAATCCGCTGCCCGCGCAACATCCTGACGTTCAGCCACGGCGCGCACCACTGCCTGGGCGCCGCGGC
>DASZKQ010000191.1:0-2001 GCA_035552835.1 Mycobacterium sp.
GGCGTGGCAGCTGAGTTCCATGCTGTCACTGTCGCGGACAGCGAAATTGAAACTCACATAGCCGTTTTCGCTGTCGTGGACGTAGTCCAGGTAGGACCGGGTGTCCGGGCTCTCGGTGTTGTCGGCGACGACGAGGGCTCCCGGTGACAATCTCGGCTCCAGCAGCTTGATCACCGGCAGGTAGAGCTCTTTCCAACCGTCGAGCAGGACGAAGTCGACCGGTCCGTCCAGGTCCGCCAGCGTGGAGAGAGCGTCGCCTTCCAGCACGGTGATCAGGTCGTCCAGACCGGTCTCGGCGAAGGTCTGCTGGGCGGCGGCGATCTTGGTTTCGCTGATCTCGGTCGTCACCACTCGGCCGGTGCCGTTGTCGCGCACCGCCGAAGCAAGGTGCAGTGCCGAAATACCGAACGACATACCGAATTCCACGATGGTTGCCGGCCGGGTTGCCCGCACCAGTGCGTACAGCAGCCGGCCGGACTCCGGCGTCACCGGGATGTAGAACTCGCTCATCGCGTCGGCGCGTTCCTGGACGGTTTTGGCCGCCGACATGTTCGGGCGTCGCTCGCGCAGCATCGACATCTGTTGCTGCGCCTCGGCGTACATCCGGTCCAGCGTTTCGGCGACTCGGGAATCTTGCAATGTAGTAGCCATGCCGTCGAGCCTAATGGGAGTCGATCAGCGAGCCTTCGAGCAGCTAGGGGTTGATCGGGGGAGGCTGATCCTGAGCCGCTGGTCGGTGAGCACTTCTCGAGCCTGGAGCGATGGTCGATCCCTACGCCTAGATCGTGCCCCGGCTGGTTGGTGAGGTCATCTGTAGCGCTTATGGGATGTCGTGCCGGTTGAGTACTGATCCATTAGGTTGCCGCCGGGTGTCCTTGGGCTCGAACGGGATTCATCGGTTCTGATCTTAAGGAGGCTCATCAATGCTGTTCGTCGGAGACGACTGGGCAGAAGACCATCACGACGTGTACCTGATGAACGACACCGGCGCCAAACTAGGCTCGCGGCGGCTACCCGAAGGCCTGGCTGGCATGCGGGTGTTCCACGAGCTGGTGGCGGCCCACGCCGAGGACCCCGCCGAGGTGGTGATCGGGATCGAGACCGATCGTGGCCTGTGGGTGGATGCGTTGACCGCCGCCGGGTACCGGGTGTTCGCGATCAACCCGTTGGCGGCGGCCCGTTATCGCGACCGCCACCACGTCTCGGGCGCCAAGTCCGATGCCGCAGATGCCAAGTTGTTGGCTGATCTGGTGCGCACTGACCGACACAACCACCGCCTGATCGCCGGCGACAGCGGTCAGGCCGAGGCGGTCAAGGTGCTGGCCCGGGCACATCAGAATCTGATCTGGGCGCGCACCCGCCACACCAACGGTCTGCGCTCGGCGCTGCGCGAGTACTACCCCGCCGCGCTGGCGGCGTTCGAGGATCTAGCCGATCGTGACGCGCTGGCCATCCTGGGCCGCGCCCCGACACCGGCCGACGCGCAGCGGCTGAGCGTATCGAAGATCCGCGCTGCCCTCAAAGCCGCTGGGCGACAACGCAACCTCGACGCACGAGCGCTGCAGATCCAGCAAATGCTGCGCACCGAGCAGCTCACCGCGCCCGCCGCGGTCACCACCGCGTTCGGGGCCAGCACCCGCGCCGCGGTCGCCGTCATCGCCGAGCTCAACCGCCAGATCAGCGATCTGGAAGCCGAACTCGCGACGCATTTTGAAGCACACCCGGACGCCGACATCTACCGCTCCCTGCCAGGACTTGGTGTCATCCTCGGCGCCCGGGTGCTCGGTGAGTTCGGGGACGACCCGAACCGCTACACCACCGCCAAGTGTCGCAAAAACTACGCCGGAACATCACCCCTGACGGTGGCATCAGGCAAGAAACGTGCCGTGCTGGCCCGCCACGTCCGCAACCGCCGCCTCTATGACGCCGTCGATCAATGGGCCTTCTGCGCACTACAAACCAGTCCCGGCGCCCGCGCCTTCTACGACCAACACCGCGCCG
>DASZKQ010000192.1:0-8189 GCA_035552835.1 Mycobacterium sp.
TCCACTGCCCGTGTGACAACCAGTGTGCCGCCAGCTCGGCGCGCTCGCGCAGATTCGCCAGCTGCGCGACATCATCACCGAGGAAGTTGACGTGGCCGATCTTGCGGCCCGGTCGTTCGCCCTTGCCGTAGAGATGAACCCGGGCGTCGGGCATCCGTGCGAACAGATGGTGCATTCGCTCGTCGACCGTCATCGTCGGCGTTTGCGCGGCGCCCAGCACGTTGGCCATCACCGTCACCGGGACGGTGGCGTCGGTATCACCGAGCGGGTAGTCGAGTACCGCGCGAAGATGCTGCTCGAACTGGCTGGTCCGTGACCCGTCCATGGTCCAGTGCCCGGAATTGTGCGGCCGCATCGCCAGCTCATTGACCAGCAGTTGCCCATCGACCGTCTCGAACAGTTCGACGGCCAGCACGCCGACCACGCCGAGTTCGGCCGCCAACCGCAGCGCCAACTGCTGGGCCGCGGCCCCGACGTCGGCGCTCAGCGCCGGTGCCGGCGCGATCACCACCACACAGATGCCGTCGCGCTGCACGGTCTCGACCACCGGCCAGGCCGCGCCCTGCCCGAACGGCGACCGCGCCACCAGCGCTGAGAGCTCGCGGCGCATTGCAATGCGCTCCTCGACCAACACCGGCACACCGGAGTCCAAGTACTCCCCCGCGATCTCGCGGGCCTGCGCCAGGTCGGCCGCCATCCGCACCCCACGACCGTCGTAGCCACCGCGGATCGCCTTGACCACGATCGGGCCGCCGATACGCGCGGCGAACGCAGCAATCCTGTCCAGGTCGTCGCGCCTTTCGACCGCTGCGTAGCGCGGTACCGGGGCCCCCAGCGCCTCCAATCGTCGCCGCATGACGAGTTTGTCCTGGGCGTGCACCAGCGCCTCCGGCGGCGGCGCCACGTTGACCCCCTCGGCGACCAGCTTCTCGAGCAGCTCGGTCGGGACGTGCTCGTGGTCGAAGGTCAGCGCGTCGGCGCCGGCAGCGACACGACGCAGATCGTCGAGGTTGGTGTGCGAGCCGATCACCACATCCGGGCTCACTTGCGCGGCCGGGTCGTCGGGGTCGGCGGCCAGCACCCGCAGGCTCTGACCCAGGGCGATCGCCGCCTGATGGGTCATCCGGGCGAGTTGGCCGGCGCCGACCATCGCGACAAGCGGCGCAGCGGTGGGGGTACTCGGCACGGCAATCATGGTGTCATGGCCCTTGAAGGCCCCTGAACGGGGTGTTTACCGGCGGTGACACCTTCGCTGGGCACGTGTAACGGGTAGTACGTACACTGCGACATTGTGTCCTTCGCCGATGCCACGATCGCGCGGTTCCCGCGGCTGGTCCGTCCTTATGCCGAACGCCATCACGAACTGATCAAGTTCGCGATCGTCGGCGGCACGACGTTCGTGATCGACTCAGCGATCTTCTACACCCTCAAGCTGACGATTTTGGAGCCCAAGCCGGTGACCGCCAAGGTCATCTCCGGCATCGTCGCGGTCATCGCGTCCTACGTCTTGAACAGGGAGTGGAGCTTCCGGGACCGCGGTGGTCGGGAGCGGCACCACGAGGCGCTGCTGTTCTTTGCGGTCAGCGGCGTGGGTGTGCTGCTGAGCATGGCGCCGTTGTGGATCTCCAGCTATGTCTTCCAGCTGCGGGTGCCGTCGGTGTCACTGACCGCGGAAAACGTCGCCGACTTCATCTCGGCCTACATCATCGGCAACCTGCTGCAGATGGCGTTCCGCTTCTGGGCGTTCCGGCGCTGGGTGTTCCCCGACGAATTGGGTCACAGCCAGGAAAAGGCGCTGGAGTCGGCTCTTACCGCCGGCGGGATCGCCGAGGTCTTCGAGGACAATTACGAAGAAGGCGGCACGGTCACGCTGCTGCGGGCTTGGCGGTCGCGCCGTAACCGGTTGGCTCAGCTGGGCGATTCTTCGGACCCGAGGGTGTCGAAAACCTCGTGATATAGCAGCGCGTGGACGTGCTCCACGCGCGGAATGTCGTAGAACTCCAACGGATCTTGTGACGCCGACTCGACGACGAGGGTGCCGGTGCGCAGTATCCGGTCGATCAGCCGGTGCCGGAATTCCACGCTGTTGATCCGGGCCAGCGGGATGTCGATCCCGCTGCGGCTCAATACTCCGTGCCGGAACATCACTCGCCGGTCGGTGATCACGAAATGAGTTGTCAGCCAGTCCAGGAACGGCCAGAGCGTCAGCCAGCCGATGACGACCAACCAGGTCGCCCCGATGACGGCGAAGATGATCCTTTTGGCGCTCGGATCCCAGTTGGTGCTGTTGACAACCGCTGATCCGAACGACGCCGCCGCGCTCGCCAGGATGAGCACGACGACCGGCCAGAACAGTCGCTTCCAGTGCGGGTGTCGGTGCAAGACCACCTGTTCGTCGCCGGCCAGCACGTTCTCGGGGTAGCCCACGCTGGCACTTTAATCGCTGGAACGTAGGTGCGTGATGTCTCCGGCGGAGATCGCGACGGTCTGACCACCGGTGTCGACGCACAATCGGCCCGTCTCATCGACGGCATGCGCGGTACCCACCACATCCTGATCACCGGGCAAGATGGCCCGCACCCGAGAACCCAGGGTCAGGCTGTAGCGCTGATAATCGGCAACCAGCGCCGCGTCGGCGCCGCCGGCGCTGCGCCAGGCGTCGATGCGCACCGCCAAGTCGCCAAGTATCTTGCGCGCCAACGCGTTTCGATCGGTAGCTGACGAACCCAGCATCAGCAGCGAGGTGGCCGCCGGGTCGGGTGCTTCCTCGGCGGTCAGCGTTACGTTGAGCCCCAATCCGAGCACGATCACCGACGCCGGCGCCGCAACCTCGGCGAGGATCCCGGCTAGCTTGCCGCCGTCGACCAGCACGTCGTTCGGCCACTTGAGACCCGGCGCGACGCCGCACACCGTCGTTAGCGCGTCGGCCACCGCAACACCGGTGGCCAGCGGCAACCATCCCCAGCCCGACCGGGGAACCGACGCCGCGGCCACGCCCACCGACAGCGCGATCTGCGCGCGCGGCGGCGCCGACCACTGTCGGCCGTGCCGACCACGACCCGCGTTCTGGTATTCGGCGAGCAACACCGATCCGTCGATATCGGCGCCGCCCTCCGCCTGGGCGATCAGATCGGCATTGGTAGAGGCGGTTTCAGCGACCACGTCGAGTTGGTGCCACGGCCTACCCGCCCCGACCAGCCCGGCGCGCAGCGCCACCGCGTCCAACGGCACCCTGAGCGAGTCGCGTTTCATCGACACTCAGCCTAGGACGCGGTGCGGTGAGTGGGATTGCAATATAAGGGACCGCTAAGATCGGCAGCCATGACGAGCACTTCTGAGACTCACGTCGAAGGCCATGTGGAAGCGAAAGCCGACCACCACATCGACATCCACACCACCGCCGGCAAGCTCGCCGAACTGCGCAAGCGGTCCGAGGAGACGCTGCACCCGGTCGGCGAGGCAGCGGTCGACAAGGTGCATGCCAAGGGCAAGCTGACTGCGCGCGAGCGCATCTATGCCCTGGTCGACGAGGGGTCGTTCGTCGAGCTCGACGCGTTGGCCCGGCACCGCAGCACCAACTTTGGGCTGGGCGAGAAGCGCCCGCTCGGCGACGGTGTGGTCACCGGCTACGGCACCATCGACGGCCGCGACGTATGCATCTTCAGCCAGGACGTGACGGTGTTCGGCGGCAGCCTCGGCGAGGTCTACGGCGAGAAGATCGTCAAGGTCCAAGAGCTGGCGATCAAGACCGGCCGGCCGCTGATCGGCATCAATGATGGCGCGGGCGCCCGCATCCAGGAGGGAGTCGTCTCGCTGGGCTTATACAGCCAGATCTTCCACAACAACATCCTGGCCTCCGGCGTGATACCGCAGATCTCGCTGATCATGGGTGCCGCCGCCGGCGGGCACGTCTACTCTCCGGCGCTGACCGACTTCGTCGTGATGGTCGACCAGACCAGTCAGATGTTCATCACCGGTCCGGACGTGATCAAGACGGTCACCGGTGAGGACGTGACGATGGAGGAGTTGGGCGGTGCCCACACCCACATGGCCAAGTCCGGCACCGCGCACTATGTCGCCTCCGGCGAGCAGGACGCCTTCGACTACGTCCGCGAACTGCTGAGCTACCTGCCGCCCAATAACTTCACCGATCCGCCGCGGATTGCCGTGCCGGTTCCCGAGGGCGCGATCGAAGACAACCTCACCGACGAGGATCTCGAGCTGGACACCCTGATCCCGGACTCGGCCAACCAGCCGTACGACATGCACGAGGTGATCACCCGCATCCTCGACGACGACGAGTTCCTCGAAGTGCAGTCCGGCTATGCCCAGAACATCGTGATCGGGTTTGGTCGCATCGACGGCCACCCGGTCGGCATCGTGGCCAACCAGCCGACTCATTTCGCCGGCTGCCTGGACATCAACGCCTCGGAAAAGGCCGCTCGCTTCGTGCGGACCTGCGACTGCTTCAACATCCCGATCGTCATGCTGGTGGACGTGCCGGGCTTCCTGCCCGGCACCGGCCAGGAATACAACGGCATCATCCGCCGGGGCGCCAAGCTGCTGTATGCCTACGGCGAGGCCACCGTTCCCAAGATCACCGTCATCACCCGCAAGGCCTACGGCGGCGCCTACTGCGTGATGGGTTCCAAGGACATGGGCTGCGACGTCAATGTCGCCTGGCCGACCGCGCAGATCGCGGTGATGGGCGCATCCGGCGCGGTCGGTTTCGTCTACCGCCAGCAACTCGGCGACGCGGCCAAGGAAGGCCAGGATGTTGATGCGCTTCGCTTACAGTTGCAGCAGGAGTACGAGGACACCCTGGTCAACCCGTACATCGCCGCTGAACGAGGCTACGTCGACGCGGTCATCCCGCCGTCGCACACCCGCGGCTACATCGGGACGGCGCTGCGGCTGCTGGAGCGCAAGATCGCCCAGATGCCGCCCAAGAAGCACGGGAACATTCCACTTTGACGTCCTCCCCGGACCTGAAGTCTGAGGATTCCAACCCGCTCTACCTACTTAGGCAGCAGGAGAGCTGAGTTGAGGTTCACAGTTCACAGACTGCCCTACGGCAAGGTCTCCCTGTGCTGGTACCGCCCGTCCGGCGGCGATGTTGCAGGCAGCGTTCACGTCGGCGTTGCACGGCCCCACTTTGCAGGCGACGCACGCGAAGACCGCTTGGCTCTTGCGGTTTTCGGGAGCGACATGCCCGCACGCGGAACATCGTTGCGAAGTGTACGCAGGAGAAACCCGTTCAATTCGGCCCGCAGCCTTGTGGTCGAGCCGGGCAACCAACCGGCCCCACCCTTGACACCTGATCGCTCGGTTGAGACCTTGTTTCTGCGCAACCCGAACGCCCGGATGGTCCAGCGTGCCGCGCGCGGAGCGGGTCATCGCCCGCACGTCGAGCGCCTCGATTCGAATGGTGTCGAACCGGCGCGACAGATCGGTCGTGGTCTTTTCCACCCAGTCTCGCCGACGGTCGGCTTCGCGCGCCTTGAGTTTGGCGATCGCGAGTTTGGTGCGCTGTCGGCGGTTGGAGCCACGCTTGACTCGCGCGAGGCGCTGCCGCAACCGGCGCAGCCGGATCCGTTCACCAGATGTCAGGCTAGGAGTGTGCAGCAGCTCCCCGGTCGAGAGGGCCGCCGATACCGCCACCCCGCGATCCACGCCGACCACGCTGCCATCCGCGGGGCCTGGGATCTTGTCAGGAATGTGTGCAAAGGCGACATGCCAGCGCCTGGCCGGATCCCGGGTGATGCGGTAGGACTTGACGCCCCCGGGCACGGGACGAGTCCAGCGGAATCGGATCCAGCCGACCTTCGGCACCCACACTTGCCCGTAGCGCCTGTTCAGCTTTTCGACATGGTGCGGCTTGAGCGCCACCTGACGGAAGCCTTCATGCACGCCGGCCTTGCGCCACGACGGGCGCCGATGGGTGCCGGCGAAGAAATTCTGCATGGCCTGGGCGAAGTCCCGCAGCGCTTGCTGCTGCACCGTCTGCGACCCTGCCGCGAGCCAGTCGTGTTCACCGCGGATCTCAGTCAACTGTGCGCACTGCTCGGTAAAGCCAGGAGCATGGCGTCCCGGCTGCCAAAATTGCTGCTGCTCGACGGCCAGGTTCCACACGAACCGGGCATGCCGACAATGCTCCACCAACACCACCTGCTGAGCAGGTGTTGGCGACAACCGAAACCGAGACATACCTGCAAGCTAACCGCCGCCACCGACACCGACGAGAAATCACAGCCCATACAGGCCGGGATCGGCGTTCCTGCCCGGCACAAATGCTGGGTTTTCCCGCCGAAGGAGGACAAGTGACAGATCAGGACGAGCCGCGCATCCGGGTGCTCAAGGGCGCGCCGACCGACGAGGAGCTGGCCGCGCTGATCGCGGTGCTGGGCAGCGCCGCCGGCGGCAGGGGCGAGGCAGCACCGCCGGAGCACAACCGGTGGGGACTGCCCGTGGACAAACTGCGCTACCCGGTCTTCAGCTGGCAGAAGATCACCCTGCTGGAACGGACCCACATGCGCCGATGACCCGCCGCGGCACGACGATGATGCCGGCAGAGCCGGGATCGAGGAGTGGCGCATGACCCGCGTCGTGCTCGGGTCCGCCTCACCGGGCCGGCTCAAGGTGTTGCGGCAGGCCGGCATCGATCCGCTGGTCGTGGTCTCCGGCGTCGACGAGGACGCCGTCATCGTCGCATTGGGATCGGACGCCTCCCCCGCTGATGTCGTCCGCATCCTGGCCCAGGCCAAGGCCGACCAGGTTGCCGCCAATTTAGACGATGCCATCGCCGCGGATTGCGTTGTCATTGGCTGTGATTCGATGCTCTACCTCGACGGCCAACTGGTCGGCAAGCCAGCATCAGCCGACATGGCCCGAAGCCAGTGGCAGTCGATGAGCGGTCGGTCCGGCCAGCTGTACACCGGGCACTGCCTGCTGCGGCTGCTCGACGGCAATCCTATTCAGCGTGTATCCGAATCATCTGCTACCACAGTGCATTTCGCTGAACCAGCCGCAGTAGACCTGGAAGCGTACATCGGCAGCGGCGAACCGTTGGCCGTCGCCGGGGGATTCACGCTGGACGGGCTGGGTGGCTGGTTCATCGACCGGATCGACGGCGACCCGTCCAACGTCATCGGGCTGAGCCTGCCGCTGACCGCCACCCTGCTGCAACGCGTTGGCCTGTCGGTCGCCGAGCTGTGGGCATGAACGGGAAGACCTACCCCGCGGGTAGGCTCGCGGTGTGTCACTACCAGAAGATCCCAGCCCGACGCTGAGCGCCTACGCCCATCCAGAACGGCTGGTAACCCCCGACTGGCTGGCCGGCAACCTGGGTCAGCCGGGGCTGGCCATCGTCGAATCCGACGAGGATGTCCTGCTTTACGACGTCGGTCATATCCCCGGTGCAGTCAAGGTCGACTGGCATACCGACCTCAACGACCCGCGGGTGCGCGACTACATCAACGCCGAGCAGTTCGCCGAATTGATGGACCGCAAAGGCATTTCCCGAGACGACACGGTGGTGATCTACGGGGACAAGAGCAACTGGTGGGCCGCGTATGCGCTGTGGGTCTTCACGCTGTTCGGCCACCCGGACGTGCGGCTGCTCAACGGCGGGCGCGACCTGTGGCTCAGCGACGGACGCGACACCACTTTGGATGTCCCAACCAAAACGTCGAGCGGCTATCCCGTCGTGCAGCGCAACGACGGACCGATCCGCGCGTTCAAAGACGACGTGCTGACCACCCTGGGCGACGAGCCGCTGATCGACGTGCGATCGCCGGAGGAGTACACCGGCAAGCGCACGCATATGCCCGACTACCCCGAAGAAGGCGCGCTGCGGGCCGGTCATATCCCGACGGCGCAGTCGATCCCGTGGGGCAAGGCGGCTGACGACAGTGGGCGGTTCCGCAGCCGCGAAGAGCTGCAGCAGCTCTACGGGTTCATCGAGCCGGAGGACAAAACGATCGTCTATTGCCGCATCGGCGAGCGGTCCAGCCACACCTGGTTTGTGCTGACACATCTGCTCGGCATCCCCGGCGTGCGCAACTACGACGGCTCCTGGACCGAATGGGGCAACACCGTCCGGGTGCCGATCGTCGCAGGCGAAAGCCCAGGAGCCGTACCGGTCTGATGAGCATGCCCCCGCCGCTGGCCGAGGTGGTGTCCGACTTCGC
>DASZKQ010000193.1:0-4980 GCA_035552835.1 Mycobacterium sp.
CCCCGATCCTGTGGGCCGCCACCGACGAAGTTTTCGGGCACGGCGCGCATTCTGGTCACGGCGCATCGGAAATCAGCGTGGGAGGTGGCGCCAGTGGCACCTGGTGAGGTCGCAATCGTCCGGTCCGCCGAGCTGCCGAAAGGCTCGGTGATCACTACCAGCGGACGAATCTCCGGAGTCACCGAACCCGGAGAGGTGTCGGTGCACTATCCGTTTCCGATCAACGAACTGGTCACCCTCGACGACGCGCTGACCTGCGGGTCGCGGGCCGCGGGCGCACGGTTCGCTGTTTACATCGGCGACTTGGGCGGCGATACCGCGGCGCGAGCCCGCGAGATCCTGGGCAAGGTGCCGACGCCGAACAACGCGGTGCTGATCGCCGTATCACCCGACCAGCACGCGATCGAGGTGGCCTACGGCTCGGAAGTCCGCGGCCGGGGCGTCGAGTCGTCCGCGCCGCTTGGCGTCGCCGCCGCTGCGTCGGCGTTCAAGAACGGTGACCTGATCGACGGCCTGGTCAGCGCGATTCGGGTGACCAGCGCGGGCATCTCGCCGGCCTAGCGTCGTTTTCAGGCCGCTCCGCCGCCGTCGAATCGACGCGCCCGCAGCGACCGCTCGATCCCGGCCCGGCCCTCGAGTACCAGCCGGCGCAGCGCCGGAGGCAGCTCGGGGTCGGCGAGGAACCGGTCAGCGGCGGCGATGCCGTCGTCGCTGATGTCCCAGGACGGATATAGACCGATCACCACCGTCTGTGCGACCTCACTCGACCGGCGTTGCCAAATGCCGGGTGTCGCCGCGAAGTAGCGCTCGGTGAACGGCTTCAGCAGCTCGGCCTGGCTGGGCTGGAAGAAGCCGGCGATGATCGAACGAGCGGTGATGTTGGGCAGCGTGTCGTCTTCGATGACCTGGTTCCACGCCTGCTCCTTGACGGCCATCTGGGGCCGCGCCGTCGAGGCTTGGGCGCCGTATCGCTTGCCGGCGGCGGTCGGGTCGTGCTGGAGCTCGGCATCAATGAAGGGCGTTTCCGGGCCATCGGCGTCGATTTCGTCGGCGGCGGCCAGCGCAGTGACGATGCGCCAACGCAAATCCGTGTCGATCGACAGACCCGCCAGTCCCAAGTCGGCGGGATCGTGGTCGAGCAGGTCGGCCAGCACCACGACATGCCGGGTGGACAGCACCGATGAACACAGCGCGTTGACGAAGGCCAGCTGATGGTCTGAGCCCGGTTGTGCGTCGCGGGCCAAATCCAGCAGCCGGTCCGCGAACGCCGGCCAGCCCGCAGAACCGGCCCAGTCGGGGTCGGTGTAAGAACCCAGCGCGGTCTGCGCCTGCAGCAGCAGCCGCTGCGCCACCCCTACTTCGGTCTCGGCCTGAATGCCGTCCGAGACCAGTGCCACGAAGTCGCGGGCCCGCAGCTCGGCGTCGCGAGTCATCTCCCAGGCCGCCGACCACACCAGCGTGCGCGGCAGCGGCTCGGCGATGTCGGCGATGCGCTCCAGCGCGGTCTGCAGCGATCCAGGGTCCAGCCGAAGCGAGCAGTAGGTCAGGTCGTCGTCGTTCACCAGGATCAACCGACCGCGCGAAACATCAGTCAGCGCAGGCACTTCCGTGCTTTCGCCGCTGACGTCGAGCTCCTCGCGGTGGATCCGTACCAGCTTGCCGCTGCCATCGTCGTCGTAGATGCCCACCGCGAGCCGGTGCACCCGGGTCTCGCCTGCGCCGGGCACCGCACCGCTCTGCGTGACGGCGAACCGGGTGAACCGGCCGTCGGCGTCGACGTCGAAATCCGCGCGCAGCGTGTTCAGACCGGTCGTCTTCAGCCACTGCCGGCCCCAGTCGGACAAGTCACGGCCGGAAGCCTTTTCGAGCGCGGTCAGCAGATCGTCGAACGTGGCGTTGTCGAATGCGTGAGCGCGGAAGTAGTCGCGCAGACCGGCCAGGAAGTGCTCCAGGCCGACGTAGGCCACCAGTTGTTTGAGCACGCTGGCGCCTTTTGCATAGGTGATGCCGTCGAAGTTGACCTCGACCGCGGCCAGGTCGGGAATGTCGGCGGCCACCGGATGCGTCGACGGCAGTTGGTCCTGGCGGTAAGCCCACGACTTTTCGGCGTTGGCGAACGTCGTCCACCCTTGTGTGAATTCGGTTGCCTCGCTTTGGCATAACACCGAGGCGAAGGTGGCGAACGACTCGTTGAGCCACAGGTCGTCCCACCATCGCATGGTGACCAGGTCGCCGAACCACATATGGGCCATCTCATGGAGCACCGTCTCGGCGCGACGCTCGTAGGACGCACGGGTGACCTTGCTGCGGAACACGTAGTCCTCCAGGAACGTCACCGCTCCGGCGTTTTCCATCGCGCCCGCGTTGAACTCCGGGACGAACAATTGGTCGTATTTGCCGAACGCGTACGGCACACCAAAGTTCTTGTGATAGAAGCCGAATCCCTGCTTGGTCTGAGTGAACAGCCGCTCGGCATCCATGAACTCCGCGAGCGTGGCTCGGCAGAAGATGCTCAGCGGAATCGTGCCGTGCTCGTCGCTGTAGGTGTCGTTCCAGCGTGCATACGGGCCTGCGATCAGCGCCACCAGGTAGGTGCTCATCCGTGGCGTGGTGGCAAACGTGTGCACGCCGTCCTCGACGCTTACGGTGGCACCGTTGGACACGACCTGCCAGTGCTGCGGGGCGGTCACCGACAGGTCGAACGCCGCTTTGAGGTCGGGCTGATCGAAGCAGGCGAACATCCGCTTGGCGTCGGCAGTTTCGAATTGCGAATACAAATACACCTCGCCGTCGACTGGGTCGACGAACCGGTGCAGGCCCTCGCCGGTGTTGGAGTAGAGGCAGTCAGCGTCGACAACCACGACGTTGTGCTTGGCCAGACCGGATAGTGCAATACCGATCGACTCGTCGTAGCTAGACACGTCGACTTCGCGTCCGTTGAGGGTGGCGCGGTGAATCTTGTCGGCGGCGATGTCGATGACGGTGTCGGCGCCGGGGAGGGCATCAAACGTCACGGTGGTGATTGAGCGGAAGATGCGTTCGCCCGGTCCGCCGTTGCCGTCGGTGAGATCCAGATCGATTCGGTAACTGTCGACAGTGATCAGCGCAGCGCGTTCGAGGGCTTGGTCACGGGTGAGGTTCGGAAGTGCCACGTGTCCAACTTAAGCGGGTGGCATTGCTGGCCGCTTGGGGGCCGGGCAATCGGTTGCAGCGACGGGAACAGGACCGCCGCGGCTAGGGTTGTGATGGACGGCTAGTCGAACCGTCGAAGAGAGGACCTTGCATGCCTGAGAAGTCAGTTGCCGATTTTTGGTTTGATCCGCTGTGCCCGTGGGCTTGGATCACCTCGCGCTGGATCTTGGAGGTGGAGAAGGTCCGTGACATCGAGGTCAATTTCCGGGTGATGAGCCTGGCGGTGCTCAACGAGAACCGCGAGGGTCTGCCTGACGAATACCGCGAACGGTTGGCGAAGGCCTTCGGTCCGGTTCGCGTGGCGATTGCCGCCGAGCAGGCCCACGGCGCCGAGGTGCTCGCGCCGCTGTACACCGCGATGGGTACCCGCATTCACAACGAGGACAACAAGGACCTCGATGACGTCATCAAGCAGTCGCTGGCGGAGGTGGGTCTGCCGTCCGAGCTGGCCGACGCTGCTAACAGCGACGCTTACGACGACGCGCTGCGCAAGAGCCATCACGCTGGGATGGACGCCGTGGGCGAAGACGTCGGCACCCCAACTATCCACGTCAACGGGGTGGCGTTCTTCGGCCCGGTGCTGTCGAAGATTCCGCGGGGCGAGGAGGCCGGCAAGCTGTGGGACGCCTCGGTGACCTTCGCGGCCTACCCGCACTTCTGGGAGCTCAAGCGGAGCCGTACCGAGAAGCCCGATTTCGACTAGCCCCACATTGCGCCGGTGCGCACCCGCAGGTAAGGATTGCGGGCATGCGCGTCTACCTCGGCTCTGACCATGCCGGATTCGAGCTCAAACAGCAGATCGTCGATCACCTCAAGAAAACCGGGCACGAGCCAATCGACTGCGGGGCCTTGAGCTACGACCCCGAGGACGATTACCCGGCGTTTTGCATCGACGCGGCCACACGTACAGTGGCCGACCCGGACAGCCTGGGCATCGTACTCGGCGGGTCGGGCAACGGTGAGCAGATCGCGGCAAACAAGGTGCCGGGGGCCCGTTGTGCGCTGGCGTGGAGCGTCGAGACGGCGACGTTGGCTCGGCAGCACAACAACGCCCAGCTGATCGGAATCGGCGGCCGCATGCACACCGTCGAGGAGGCGCTGTCCTTCGTCGATGCCTTCCTGACCACGCCGTGGTCGAAAGCTGAACGCCACCAACGGCGTATCGACATACTCGCCGAATACGAACGCACTCACCAGGCCCCGCCGGTACCCGGCGCGGTGGGTTAAGACCAGGCGTGCCCGAAGGGCATACCCTGCATCGACTGGCCCGGCTGCACCAGCGCCGATATGCCGGTGCGCCAGTGGCGGTCTCGAGTCCGCAGGGTCGGTTCGCAGCGGCGGCAACTGCCGTCGACGGTCGGGTATTGCAGCGTGCCACCGCATGGGGCAAGCATCTGTTCCACCACTATGCCGGCGGCTCGATTGTGCACGTGCACCTCGGCCTGTACGGGACATTCACCGAATGGACACGGCCGCCTGATGTTGCGATGCCGGCTCCGGTCGGGCAGGTGCGGATGCGGATGGTCGGCGCCGAATACGGCACCGATTTGCGCGGACCGACGGTCTGCGAACTGATCGACGAGGCGCAGGTCGCCGATGTGGTGTCCCGGCTCGGACCCGACCCGCTTCGTCGCGACGCCGACCCGACGTGGCCGTGGGCACGGATTACCAAGTCGCGCAGGCCAATCGGCGCCCTGTTGATGGACCAGACGGTTATCGCCGGCGTGGGCAACGTGTACCGCAATGAGCTGCTTTTCCGTCATGGCATCGACCCGTATCGGGCCGGCC
>DASZKQ010000194.1:0-2495 GCA_035552835.1 Mycobacterium sp.
CTTGAGTTCAAGGGGTGATTGCAACACTTCGCGTTAGGAGTGTTGATGCGTGGTCGTCCTAATCCCTTGAATTCGGTGCGGCGCCGGTATTGGCAGCTGGTGGCCAGGGGCGCGACACCTGGCGTTGCTGGCGAGGCCGTCGGCGTGTCGCACGCGTCTGGTCTGCGATGGTTCCGTCAGCGTGGCGGTGTGAACCCGCAATTGCGTGAACCCGACGGCCAGACCAAACCACGCCTAACGCCGTTAGAGCGCGACGAAATCATGATCGCCACCGCGCATGGTGAGTCGGAGCGATCGATCGCACACCGGCTGGGCCGCGCACCGTCGACGATCATGCATGAAATCGATAACAACGGACGCTGTCGTGGGCGGTACCGGGCACGGCACCGCTTTGGCGCCGATCGCGGCGGTTGGGACGCTAAGTCGGGATACCGCGCCAGTGTGGCTCAAGCCAGCAGCGAGGAGCGGGTGCGCCGGCCCAAGACCGGCAAGTTGGACCGCAATCCCGAGCTGCGCGCGGTGGTCGTAGACCTTTTGAAGAAGAAGTACAGTCCCGAACAGGTCGCCGGCTTGTTGCCCAAACTGTATCCCGACCGCCCGGAGATGCGCGTGTCGCACGAAACCATCTACAAGTACATCTACGTGCAAGGACGCGGCGAGCTGCGGCGCGAACTGCATCAGTGTTTGCGGACCGGGCGCGCTCAGCGCAAACCGCGCAAACGCACCAGCGCCACCGGATCTCAGGGCCGCATCCGCGGCATGGTCAACATCGCCGAGCGCCCGCCCGAGGCCGAGGATCGCGCCGTTCCCGGCCATTGGGAGGGGGATCTGATCATCGGCAAAAACCAGGCCTCCCAGATCGGCACCCTGGTGGAGCGCTCCAGTGGATTTGTCCAACTGCTGCACCTACCCGCGGGCCGCACCGCTGACGTCGCCGCCGACGAAATGATCCGGGTGATCAAAACCCTGCCCGAGGAACTGCGCCGCACCCTGACCTGGGACCAAGGGAAGGAGATGGCCGAGCACGCCCGCATCAGCATCGACGCCGACATCGACATCTACTTCTGTGACCCGCATTCGCCGTGGCAGCGCGGCTCCAACGAGAACACCAATGGGCTGCTGCGCCAGTACTTCCCGAAAGGCACCGACCTATCCGTGCACTCCGCCGAGTACTTAGCTGAAGTCGCCATCGAACTCAACAACCGACCCCGAAAACGCTTCAACTGGGACAGCCCTGCCCAAGTCCTCAACCTACTACTCTCACAACCACCAGTAGTCACTGTTGCAACCGAACCTTGAATTCACCAGGCTTGAGCGTGACACAACTCCACACTCGGCGCGGCGCCTTGAGATAGGGGAGGTACTCAATGCCACGCCGTGGAACCCGCTGGCTAGGAATCGGCCTGCTGGCCGCCAGCGGTGCTGGCCTCTTGGCGCTGACGTCGATCGTGCATGCTGCGTTTGCTTTCGGCGACGACACGGCATTGGTGTTGGGCCCCAGCGGCTTTCCGTTCGGCATCGACTGACTTGGGAGCCCTGCTTCCGTTGGCCGAAGCCGGTCTGGCCCTCGGGGTCAGACTTCCCGAATACGATGCGACGCTATTTCTGGATGGGCTGCAGGCCGGCGACCTGCTCGACGCGTTCGCTGATCCGATCGCCGCCGACGTGGCCCTGGTCCCCTTCGCACTCGGGTTCGGCGCCTACCGCTCCTGGAAGCCGGTGCTATCAACATCAGCGAATTCGCCAGCCTCATCCCGTAGCCCGATGGCTATGGCTCCAACACGAGCTTGCCAAACACGCCTCCGTCGGCCAAGACCTGCAGCGCGGCACGTCCGTCCGAAAGCGGATAGCGCTGCGGCGGTGGCGGTTTCAAACCCAATGACACCAACTGCCCCAGACCCCAGGCGAACAGCGCCGCCGAGCCGGGCACCTGATGCAAGTACTCGCCCCAGGCGACGCCGAGCACTCCGACATTGCGCAGCAGCAGCCGGTTCACCCTGACTGTCGGGATCGCACCGGCGGCAAACCCGATGACCAACAGCTTGCCGTCGATGGCCAACACCCGGATGGCATCGTCGAAAGCCGGCCCGCCGATCGGGTCGACCACGATGTCAACACCTCGACCGCCGGTATGGTCGCGCACCGCCTGAGCCCAGCCGTCGGTCAATGGCAGCACCACGTCGGCGCCCAGCGATTCGACGAAATCCATTGCGCCCGCACGATGCACCACCGCAATGATCTTGCTCGCGCCCATCGCTCGGGCCACCTGGATCGCCGCGGTGCCCACCCCACCTGCTGACCCCAGCACCAGCACACTGTCCCCCGGGCGCATCGCGGCACGACGAGCCAGCGCAAAATACATGGTGTTGTAGTTCACCAGCAGCGACACCGCTTCGGCGTCGTCGAGTTCCGCCGGACTACGGGTGACGTTGTCCAACGGCGCAATCACCTTTTCGGCGTACCCGCCGAGCACGCCGAACGCCGAGACCCGGTCA
>DASZKQ010000195.1:0-8906 GCA_035552835.1 Mycobacterium sp.
ACCGCGGCCGCCGCACGTCACGAATGATGGTGCAGCCCAATCCGCGACGCCAACCCGCCGCGCTGCGAAGAGAGGAGCTCCCCATGAACCCACCGAGGCGCCCGCGAGCGTGTTGGGTTCGGCGCGCCTGCATCGCCGCGCTGTCCGCCATCGTCGCGATATCGGTGTTGCCCGCCACCGCGGTGGCCGACTCCACCGACGATTACCCGATCCCCCACCGCATGATCGTCACCACCTGCACCGCCGAGCAGATCCTCGCCGCCGCACGTGATTTCACGCCGATCTACTATGAGCGATACATGATCGACAGGCACAACAAATCGGCCCAGGTTCAACAGGCCGCCATCGACAGTGCGCACTACTTCTATTCGCTTAACCCTGCCGATCGCAGAGCCTACTCCGAACAAATGGTCACCAACTTTGCCGATCCCGTGACGGCCGCGTGGCCCAACTGGGCGAAGATCTTCCTCAACAACAAGGGTGTTACCGCCAAAGAAACCGACCACTGCGCCGACTACCCACCCGATGACCTATCCGTGTGGGACTGGTCGCCCGCCCGATGACAAACCGAAAATCACTCCGCTGCAATTACTTTAGTCGTACCGGCGTGTGCTGGCGTCGATACCCGCTACACCAATCAGCCCCGACGTAATACGTCTCCGGGCGCCGCAAAGGAGCGCATATGCACCCATCCATGCGGGAGTACGACCTGGTCGTCCTCGGTTCAGGTCCCGGGGGGCAGAAGGCGGCCATCGCCGCGGCGAAACTAGGCAAAACGGTGGCGGTCATCGAACGCGATGGGATGCTCGGCGGCGTGTGCACCAACACTGGCACCATCCCGTCGAAGACGCTGCGCGAGGCGGTGCTCTACCTGACTGGCATCACCCAGCGCGAACTCTACGGCGCGAGTTACCGAGTCAAAGAAAACATCACCCCCGCCGACCTGTTGGCCCGCACCCAGCACGTCATTGGCAAGGAGCAGGAAGTGGTGCGCTCGCAGCTGATCCGCAACCGCATCCAGCTCTACACTGGCCACGGCCGCTTCATCGACGAGCACACGGTGCTGGTCGAGGACCAGCACCGTGCTGAGCGGGTCGCCGTCAGCGGGCACTACATCGTCATCGCCACCGGTACCAAGCCGGCGCAACCACCGGGCGTCGAGTTCGACGAACAGCGGGTGCTGGACTCCGACGGGATCCTCAACCTGAAGTTCGTGCCAGCATCCATGGTGGTGGTCGGCGCCGGCGTGATCGGCGTCGAGTACGCGTCGATGTTCGCCGCCATCGGCACCAAGGTGACCATCGTCGAAAAATGCCACACCATGCTGGATTTCTGTGATCCCGAAATCATCGAGGCCCTGCAGTTTCACCTGCGCGAGCTGGCGGTCACGTTCCGGTTCGGCGAGAAGGTGACCGCCGTCGACGTCGGCGCCTCCGGCACGCTGACCACCCTGGCCAGTGGCAAGCAGATCCCCGCCGAGGCGGTGACGTATTCGGCTGGTCGGCAGGGCCAGACCGACCATCTGGACCTGGCCAACGCCGGGGTGGAAACCGACAGCCGCGGAAGGATTTTCGTCGACGGCGAGTTCCGCACCAAAGTCGACCACATCTATGCTGTCGGCGACGTGATCGGGTTCCCGGCGCTAGCCGCCACGTCGATGGAGCAGGGTCGGCTGGCCGCACAGCACGCCTTCGGCGAGCCGACAGCCGGGATGCTCGAGCTCCAGCCGATCGGCATCTACACAATCCCGGAGGTGTCCTACGTCGGCGCCACCGAAGTCGAGCTCACCAACGCTTCGATCGCGTACGAGGTGGGTGTGTCTCGCTACCGAGAACTGGCTCGCGGCCAAATCACCGGCGCCTCCCACGGCATGCTCAAACTGCTGGTGTCCCCCGACGACCTGAAGCTGCTGGGTGTGCACATTGTCGGCACCAATGCCACCGAACTCGTGCACATCGGGCAGGCGGTGATGGGCTGCGGCGGCACCATCGAGTACCTGGTGGACGCAGTGTTCAACTACCCGACGTTCGCCGAGGCCTACAAGGTCGCCGCGCTGGACGTGATGAACAAGATCCGCACGCTCACCCGGTTCCGCCCCTGATGCCGATCCGGCCAGAGCTCATACCGTGAGCGTCGGCGCGGATAGCGATCGTTCGGCGGATCGCGTCGTTGATCACGTGCGGCGCCTCCTGGGGCAGCAAGTGTCCGGCGTAAGGAACGCGCACATGCTCCGCTCCGAAGATGCCGGCGGTCAGGTCGGAGGCGTGTGAGGGCGGGGTCAACAGGTCTGCGCCACCGCTGATTACGAAGGTCCGCGCGTGAATCGATGCCAGGGTTGCGTATTGGTTGTAGGCCCGCAGGCTGGGCAGGAATCCGACTGCGGTGGCCATCGGCGTGGTAGTCAACGCACCGACTACGGTCGCCGCCAGAGTTGCGCTGTGCCCATGTCCGTGCCAGCGGCTCAGGGTCGCGCACACCGGCTCCACTAGTGCGCGCAGTGCGCGCGCGGGGGTGTGCTCGATGAGCCCGACCAGCGCCGCGGGAGCGGGAGTTGCCAGTAGCCGGGCCAAGCCGCGCTCGGCGAGCTTGCCGGCGGCAGTGGCGACCAGGACCAGCCCTTCCGGTTCGATGGGACGCTCGGCGGCGGGCCGACCGAGGTAGGACAGCGCCGTCATCGCACCCATCGAGTGCCCGACGAGGGTAAGCGGCCCAGTGACGTCGAGGGCGGTGAGCACCTGGGCGAGGTCGTCGGCGAGTTGGTCGATTCGGTAGGTGTTCATAGGCGCCGCTGCGGACCTGCCGTGGCCGCGGTGGTCGTAGCTGATGACGCGCACGGATCGGCCGTATCGGCGCAGCAAGTAGGTGATTTGACGTTCCCACGAGGTGTGATTGAGACAGAGCCCGTGTAGAAAGACCACGGTGTGTGCGGCGGTACGGGGGCCGGTGTCGCAGGCGGCCAGGCGTACCCCGTCACTGGTCCTGACCAGTGGATGCTTGCGGTAGGGCCGGTCACTTGTGTGGCTGAAGTGCACAAAGGCAGAGTCGGTCGCCGGCGCGGCCTCGTTCAGGAGGTTGCTTGGGACCCTGGCTGGCGCGGTCATGAGGCACCGTGTCGTCCGGGCCGGGACTATGCGCGGGACGGGGCGGGTGAAGTCCCTCGGCCTGGAAAGTGTTTGACCGCTTATCATCTGGCCATTTCCTTCACTCGTCCCCGGCCAGCGCCAAGGTCCGGCAATCCGACTGTTCGTCAGATCGAACCTCCGTTGAGCACGTCTGACGAATTACGTTATTTGTCAGTATGTCGCTACAATCGGCTATATGTCAAGCTACAACCTGAGATACCGCATAACTTGGTTAGACATCTGACGAATCATGTAACATCGAGTTCATGCCCCGAGGATCACGCAGTCAGCCAACGGCACCTTCGTGCTCAGGCAATGCACGCGAGCGCATCCTCGCCGCCGCTGAACGCTGCGTCGATCGCCATGGAATCCGCAAGACTACGATGGACGACATTGCATCCGAGGTTGGATTGTCGCGGCCCAGCGTCTACCGCTACTTCGCTGACCGCGACGATCTGCTCATCGAGCTGATCACACGACACGGGCGGGCATTGCTGGAACGAGCACACAAGACCATCTCCCGGCAGAGCAGCCTTGCCGACCAGATCGTCGAGAGCCTCCTCTACATCGCCGACCATGGCCGCCGGGACCCCTTGACCCGCTACTTGATCGACCCCGATAGCACCGCCCTGGGCCGACGAATGATCGCGTCGGGGACATCGGAGATGCTCAGAGCCGAACTCTGGGATCCATGCCTCGACGCCGCCGTCGCTAACAATGAACTGCCACCTGGGCTGCCCCGGTCGGACATCTATTTGTGGATTGGCAACGTCGGGAAGATGCTGATGCGCGGTCTCGAGGATGGCGACGGCGACCTCAAGCGCTACCGGTCCATACTGCGTCGCTTCGTCGCCCCTGCCTTCGCCAGCGCAAATGCACGGGCGAGCGCCTGATCAACGACAAGCGGCCACGAGAAGACAGGGCTGGACATCGACCGAATCTGGGGCGGAGCCGTGGCCCCGGTCAGAACCGGCGGATCAGCCGTCTGCGGACAACGCTCGCCTCCAGCAGCGTTCGGGGACTGGGCGTGCAGAGCCGGGCCTGCCCTCAGCGTCCCGCGATCCAGGCCTCTTCCTCGCCGGGCTCGGGCAGCACGCGCCCGCCTTCGATGGCGAAACTTGCTGGGCTGCTTTGGAAAACGACGAGCACCTGCTCGGCGGGGACACCTGCCACTCGGGTTACGGCAGTTCGCATATCCGCGTAATGCAGGCATCGGCGCATTGATCTATGCCGAAGCCGGCCGTCGACGGTACACGCTTCAGACGAGTACGGCTCCGCCGTCGACGGTGATGGATGTTCCCGTGGCCATTGGCTGCTGCATCGCGTACACGTAGGCGAGCGCGATGTCGTCGGGTTCGCCTACACGTCCGACTGGCAGCTGAGACGCAAGGCTCGCGTACATGGTGGATTCCTCGTCCTCGGTCATCGATCCCCATAGTGGACTGCGAGTGACACCGGGTGCAACAAGATTGACCCGAATCGGCGCCAGCTCGAGCGCCAGTTCTCGTGTGAGTGCCTCCATCGCCCCGCATATGCTCGCACCCAGGGCCCACCCTGGGGCGGGACGCTGGCCGGCATTGCCGCCCGTCAGCACTATGGACCCGCCCTTCCGGAGTGCTCCCCGCATGACGACGGCCCGCACGACGCTGATCGCCCCGATGTACCGGGTCTCCCAGAAACGCCTGATCACCTCGGGTATGAGATCGGCCAGATGGGTCAATTGGAGCGCCTCGCCAGCGGTGTACACGAGGTGATCAACGGCTCCCACCCTGGACACAAGCTGTGCCAGTGAGTCCTCGCTGGCGATATCGACCGTGTAGCCCGCCGCACCCGCGGGAAGGGAGCTGACGGCACGGTCGACGCTGGCCTGACGCCGCGACGCGACGATGGGCTGCGCGCCACGCTCAGCGACGGCACGCGCGACCGCCAGGCCCAGACCTGACGTCCCACCAACGAGTAGAACTCGATTACCGGTCATCGACATGGCTGGCCTTTCGTTAAAAGAGCGGTAACGCCATTGTCCCGCAGCGGGACCCGACTCGTCCAAGACCCATCCGTAGCACAGTCACCACCCGCCGGGTATGGCCGAGGAGAACCTTTCCTGGGACCTGGATCTATGCAAACTGCGGCACGTCACCGCGGTCGCCGAAGAACTCAATTTCACTCGGCGGATCGAGTTCAGATCGCGTGGCCAGTGCTGACCCGCCAGATCAAGGTCACTCCACAAACAGCTGTGAAATGAACGCGGTTGCGTCGGTCGGAATTGCCATGGCCTACAAGCTGATCGACGCCGCCCAGGCCCGCTGGCGTGCGGTCAACGCACCGCACCTGGCCGCCTTAGTCCGTGTCGGCGCGACATTCCACAAAAGCAAGCTACTCGAACGACCCGTCGACATCCACACCCGAAGTACCAAACGCCGAGCCGGAAACCGCGGGATCGGAGGTCGCCTAAAATCACCGATCCACAGGTATTGACAATATCTCCGCGTGTCCAAGCGCATCCCACAGCGCCATATCAAGTGCACCGATGGGCATGCCTGCTATTCCCTGCAAGCCCACCAGTTTCAACTGCTTATCGAGCTGTCGCATGCGCTCGCGTGGTGAAACCGTCTGTCCGACCAGCGCGGGTGCAAGGTCGCGGAGGAACTGCACGACGTGCGCAGCATGAGAGGGGTGCAGGCGAAGGCTTGGCTACGCCCGACGATCCCCTCGTTTGTATGGACGTCAACAAGGACGAGCGGCTCAGCGGGAACGTCACCCGACGCGGTACGGAGAGGCTGTGGCATTGGCACCAGTACCGGACGCGCCGCAATTGGATTGATGGTGAGCTTCTGAAGCATCGATCGCTACGACCTTGTCTTCGCTCGGACCGGCGAGCCCCCGTTACTGAGGTCGGTCATTGACAGCTATCCCAGATGGGCGGCCTGCGGCTTCGTCGGCACCACGATGACCGTGGGCCCGTCAGCGGTCAGCGCGGCGGTGAATTCGTGGGCGAGCTTTTCCGTGCTGTCCACGTTGATCGCCCGACACCCGAATCCGGTCGCGATGGAAGCGACGTCCAGGCCCGGCAAGTCCAGTCCCGGCACGCCGGGCGTCTTCTCCAATTCCGCGAACGACTTCAGGATCGAGTATTCGCCATTGCGCATCACCACGAACACGACCGGCAGACGGTGTTGGGCGGCCGTCCAAATCGACTGCACCGAGTATTGGAACGACCCATCACCGATGGTGGCGACAACAGTGCGCTTGACCCCCCGCGCCCGGTCTCCCAGGGCGACACCCACCGCGGCGGGCACACCCCACCCGATACCACCACTGGCCGTTGCAAAGAACCCACCCGACCGGGTGGTGGGCAACCATCGCAGCTGTTGGGCCATGGTCGATGTCGATTCCGTCACCACAGGCGAATCGGCGGGTTTAACGGTACTCAACGTCGACCACACCGCTTCGGTGGTCAGCGGCGGGGTCGCCTCGCTGGTCACGGACGGGCGGGGGGCCCGCGCTGGCGGGACCGGTCGATCACTGCGCTTTTCGATCAAGCCGACGATCTCCTCTAAGACGAGAAGGGAATCGCCCAGCAGGCTGTCGCCGACCGGCGCGGCCCCGGCCAACCCCGGATCTGCGGTGATTTGCAGCAGTTCGCTGCCTTCGGGCAAATACTCGCCGGCAACATACGGGTAATAACGAAAGACCTGCGCGCCGACCACGACCACCAGGTCATGCCCCGTCATGACCTCGGTGACCCCGGCGATGGTCATTGGCAGCTGCCCCTGGAAAAGCGGATGATCCTCGGGGAACGATGCTCGGTCCGGAAGCGGGCCACAGTACACCGGCGCACCGACCTTTTCCGCAAAGGACACCCCGGCGTCCCAGGCCCCACTGCGATCCACCTCGGGGCCGAACACCAGCATTGGCCGCTGCGAACGGTTGATCCGTTCGGCGAAGCCGCGTAGCCGCTGGGCGTCGGGGCGGACCCGGTGGCTCACCGTCCTCACCACCGCCGGGCCCAGGGCGGGCTTCTCCCAGTCATCGAGCGGGATCGACAAGAACACGGGTCCCGCGGGCGGCTGCACCGCCACCGCGTAGGCGCGCATGAACGCAGCCGGAACATCCTCGGCACGGGCCGGCTGATAGGCCCACTTCACCCACGGCAGTGGCATCAGGGTTTCGTCCTTGTTGGTCAAATATGGCTCACACAACACCATTTCGCGGGTCTGCTGGCCGGCCGTGACGATCAGCGGAACGTTGCCCTTGTATGCCGCGATTAGGCTGCCCATCGCGTTACCGGTTCCGGCAGCGGTGTGCACATTCACCAAAGCCGGCTTGCCGGTGGACTGCGCGAACCCGTCGGCCATGGCCAGCACGGACGCCTCCTGCAATCCCAGGACATAAGTGAAGTCATCGGGGAAGTTCTTCAAGAACGTCTGCTCAGTGGAGCCCGGGTTGCCGAACACCGTCGTCAGCCCAAGCTCGCGTAGCAGGTTGTAGGTCACCTCGTGGACGGTTTTCGGGTCTGTCATCGTCCCGCCGGTCCTTCCGTGTCGTTGAGCCTTCGCCGCGTGCGGTGCGCCGCCGCGCTCGGGTTTCAGCCTCGTCCTAGGTGGTCGTCTTGTCGATGTCTCGTGTGACAACCGTGCCCGCCCGTCGCTGTGGCCGATCACAGTGTCCGCCGACCGTTCGTCATGTTGGAATCCTTGAACATGTACGCGATAGAGGTCGAGCGAACCGGCGGTCCGGAGGTCCTCTCTTACTTCGAAAAGTCACAGCCCTGCCCCGGGCCCGGTGAGGTGTCGATCAAAGCCGAGGCGATCGGCGTGAATTTCGTCGACACGTATTTCCGGTCGGGGCTATATCCCCATGAACTGCCCTTCGTCCTCGGCGCCGAAGTGGCAGGCACCGTCGCCGCGGTGGGTGAGGGTGTGACCGCGGTGCGCGTGGGTGACCGGGTCGCGACCGCCGACGCCGTCGGCGCCTACGCCGAATACTGCGTCGCGCCAGCCGATGTCGTGGCGTCGGTGCCGGATGCGGTGACCTCGGAAGTCGCCGCGGCAGCCATCCTCAAGGGCATGACCGCCCACTTGCTGATCAAGTCGGTGTATCCCGTGCAGCCCGACGACACGGTGCTGCTGCACGCCGGGGCCGGCGGGGTGGGCCTGATACTGACGCAATGGGCGACCGCCCTTGGGGCGCGGGTCATCACGACGGCCTCCACGGAGCACAAGGCGGAGCTGTCGCGCCGGGCGGGCGCGGTGGAGGTGCTCGATTATCCCGACGACGCCCAACAGTTCGGGGCCAGGGTTCGGCAGCTCAGCGACGGCGAGGGCGTCCCCGCCGTTTACGACGGCGTGGGTAAGTCGACGTTCGACGCCAGCCTTGCCAGCCTGGCGGTCCGGGGCACGCTTGTGCTGTTCGGAGCCGCCAGCGGGCCGGTGCCGCCGGTGGACCCACAACGGCTCAATGCCGCGGGCTCGGTGTATCTGACCCGCCCATCGCGGCCGCATTTCATGCGGACACGCGACGAGTTCGCCTGGCGCACCAGCCAACTGTTCGACGCGATCGCCACCGGCGCCATCACCGTGACCGTACGCGCCCGTTACCCGCTCGAGGACGCGGCCCAAGCCCACCGCGACCTGCAGGCCCGCAAGACCGTCGGCTCGGTCGTGCTCACGCCCTAAGCGGCGTCGGGGTTCTCCAGGACGACGGCCACGGCTTGTCCCGAGCCTATGCATACCCCGACGGCGCCATAGCGCGCGTGGCGTTCGCGCAGTTCAAGCGCGAGGGTCA
>DASZKQ010000196.1:0-2883 GCA_035552835.1 Mycobacterium sp.
GCCGGCCGAGCTGTGGCGGATTACCGACCGCATGACGGGCCGCACCGGAAAGGTGGGTGTCATCGCCTCGGTGTCGCACCCCTTCTGCGCGACCTGCGACCGCACCCGGTTGACCGCGGACGGGCAGATCCGCAGTTGCCTGTTCGCTGCCGAAGAGACCGACCTGCGGCGGCTGCTGCGCAGCGGCGCCGACGACACCGCGATCGCGGCGGCCTGGCGTATTGCAATGTGGGGCAAGCCCGCGGGGCACGGCATCAACGACCCAAACTTCGTCCAGCCGATACGGCCGATGAGCGCGATTGGCGGCTGAGGTGACGGCTCAGACCGGCAGCCCGGTCCACATCACCGTGCGGTATTACGCGGCCGCCCGCGCCGCCGCAGGGTCCGATTCCGAGCAGCTGACCGTGCATCCCGGCGCCACAGTGGCCGAACTTGTCAACCAGCTGGGGGCCCGCCACGGCGCATTGATCGCGGTCCTGCCTCGATGCTCTTTTCTCTGCGACGGTATGGCCGTGCGGGACCGGGCCCGACCGGTGCGGGCGGGCGCCACGATCGACGTGCTGCCCCCGTTTGCCGGAGGATAACCGCGTGACCTTCGATACCATGCCCAAGAACCCAAGCCGCTGAGTTTGATCGACCGCGCCCATCGGACGCACGGCGGACGGCCCCGAATTGTCGCCGCGTCGTAACTAAGGCGAGCCCACCCATTCGTCGGTTCCGTCGGCGAAGAATTGGTGCTTCCATACCGGTAACCGCGCCTTGATGGCGTCCACCAGCTTTGCGCAGGTGTCGAATGCCGCCTGGCGATGGTCGGCGGCGACCGCGGCCACCAAGGCCGCCTCGCCGATGTGCAGGACGCCGATCCGGTGGCTGACCGCAACAGCCCGCACCCCGTGGGACTGCGCGGCAACCTCGGCAACCACCTCGGCCATGACGTCGGCGGCCGACGGATGCGCCGAATAATCAAGCTTCACCACCTGACGTCCGGTGTCGTGGTCGCGAATCATGCCGACGAACCCCACGATGGCTCCCGCCGCCTGATGGCTCGCCAGTTCCTCGTGTTCGGCGAGCAGAATCGGTTGATCGGTCAGCGCGGAACGCACTACCAGCGTCATTGCTGGTAATCCTTGCCGGCGAATTGATCCAGGGCGTCGAGAGCGGGGGCCACCTTCGGCTGTACGGATGAAAGCCCCCTTCGCCCAAGCCATCCCCGATGATCGGCGCGCATCGACCCTCGTGCACGCTGGCCGGCGCACGCGTCGAGGCGATGACGACTCGAGCGCAGCGGGCGCCCAGCACCGCACCCACGTTCCGCTGCGGCCTCCGTCGTCGCACAGCGCCCGCATGTCATCGATGCGGGCAGCCGGATCAACCGCTTTGATGGTGTCCCAGGGACCGACCGCGCCACCGGCAACGCCGCTGCCGCCACGACGGGCATTCCACAAAGCCGAGTCATGATCATGAACTCCAAACATAGACCATTTAGGTTTAGCCCAGTGGAACTTTTGTCGTTGCTTAGTAGCTATTGTGCATTTTTGAGAAAATGCGTTTTGAGTCCATAATCCCTTGTGTAGCAGATAATGCGGTCCACACCGGTCCTCTGACGGAACGGCACCTTCTAGACCATTCTGATTTGAGAGCAACGCTAATAGCTATGCGCTATCGAGCAGGCCGGCGACAGGGCCGGCGACCGCAATATCGTGGACGGGCTGGGCAAGCAACCACCTAGCCCACCATCGGCCCCCACATACAGCATGATTGCGGCGGGCTCTAAAGAGCGCACTCCCCGACGTGCCGGGTTGAAGTCGTCCAGCGAACAGGTCCGAATGAGCATGAACGGAGGCTCACGTAACCCGTACGCCGTGAAAGAAGCTGTCCTCACCACCTTCGATGGTCGAGAGGATGGCGCCCCGGTGTCACCCCGCCGATCTCGCGGCAATTAGGACAGCCCGGATTTGCGGTGCCTTCAAATCCTGCTCTGCGCGCCTGCGACAGTTAGGATCTGATCGTGCCGAGGCTGCGGATCCGTGAGGCCGCCGAGCTGCTGGGCGTCAGTGACGACACCGTCCGGCGATGGATCGACCAAGGCGCGTTGTCGGTCAGTCACGACCAATCCGGCCGGAAGGTGATCGCCGGGGATGTCCTTGCTGAATTCTGGCGTGGCAAAGCACACTCACTGCCGCCAAACCCACTCGGTGTCGGCAGCTCGGCGCGCAACCGCTTCGTCGGCTTGGTCACCAAGGTGGTCAGCGACAAGGTGATGACCCAGGTTGAAATGCAGTGTGGGCCTTTCACGGTCGTGTCTCTGATCAGCACCGAGGCCGTGCGCGAGTTGAAGCTTGAGCCCGGCAGTGTCGCCGTGGCTGTCGTGAAGGCCACCAACGTCATCGTCGAAACCCCTGGCGAGACCTCGTGAGACGCTAGCTCGGAGGCACCATTCGTCAACATGACTCGGCTCGGCTCTTTGGGACCTCCGTCGCGGTGGTGCTGCTGAGTCATAACGGGCGGCGTACCCCGGAAAATCGGTCCACCGGGGCCTACACTCTCAGAGACCACGACGACTTGGAGGCACGCAGTGCGGCTGTCAACTCAAAATCAACTCAAGGGAACCATCGCCGAAGTCGACATCGGGACTGTCATGGCAATCGTCAAGGTTCGGCTCGACGGCGGCGACCAGATCGTCACATCATCGGTGACCAAGGACGCCGTGCTCAATTTGGGCTTGAAGGAGGGCCAGCCCGCAACGGTGTTCATCAAGGCAACAGAAGTGAGCATCGGAGTGGAGTGAAGCCGTCTGGCATAGGAAGGGAGCGGCGTGGCCGCCTCCGACTGTGCGCGGTCTCGCATGAACTCGCCGCCGCGGGGTTTCCGGTCTGATGTCTC